>JABIPG010000035.1 GCA_018698795.1 Rhodospirillaceae bacterium | reverse complement strand
CGCACTTCCTCGCCGAAGCCTTCTCCGCGCGTATTCTCATACATTTCATCAAGGCTGCCGCCCTCGACACGCAAGCCATAGCGCACACCGTCATAGCGCGCCAAATTGGATGAAGCCTCCGCCGGCGCAACGATGTAGTAACATGGCAGCGCGTATTTCGTATGCGGCAGAGAGATTTCCACACAGGTTGCCCCTGCATCCTGCAACCACTGACGGCCTTGATCCCAAAGCGCCTGAATTTCAGACGGCATGCCGTCCAATGTGTACTCGGCAGGGATGCCAACCCGCATTCCCTTCACGCCGACACCCAGATCTGAACTGAAATTCGGCACCTCAAGCGGCGCCGAGGTGGAGTCTTTCGGGTCATGGCTGACCATGGCTTGCAACATGATCGCCGCATCTTCGACACTGCGCGTCATCGGACCGGCTTGATCCAGGCTGGATGCAAAAGCCACTGTGCCCCAACGTGAACAACGCCCGTACGTCGGCTTCATACCAACGATGCCACAAAAACTGGCCGGCTGGCGGATCGAGCCGCCGGTGTCGGTGCCGATCCCCCCGAGTGCAACGTGTGCCGCCACGGCTGAAGCCGAGCCACCGGACGAGCCGCCCGGCACGCGGTCCTTTCCATCACCCGCGTTCCACGGATTTATCACTGGTCCGTAATGCGAGGTGATGTTGGCCGAGCCCATGGCGAATTCGTCCAGGTTGGTCTTGCCCAGCATCACCGCACCCGCGTCGCGTAAATTTTGCGAAACGGTGGATTCGTAAGTCGGCTGAAAGCCATCCAGGATGTGCGAGGCCGCCGTGGTCAGTACGCCTTCGGTGCAGAACAAATCCTTCACCGCGATGGGGATGCCGTCCATGGGTCCCGCCGCGTCACCCTTGGCGCGACGTTCATCGGATTGGCGGGCACGCGCGCGCGCGATATCGGGGGTCTCGGTAACGAATGCGTTGAGGTCACGCACGCCTTCAATAGCCGCAATGTGGGCTTCGGTCAGTTCCACCGCCGACACCTCGCCGGCATCTAATTTCGCCGCCGCTTGGGCGATGGTCAGGTTTGCTAGCTCACTCATGGCCTACTCCACCACCTTGGGCACGGTGTAGAAATCGCCCTCACGGTCAGGCGCGTTGGCCAAAACTTTCTCGGGCACATTCCCGTCAGTGACGGTGTCGGCGCGTTGCGCCAGGGTCATCTCCGCCACCGACGTCATCGGCTCGACGCCGTCGGTATCAACTTCGGAGAGCTGCTCGACCCAACCGATGATATTGTTGAGCTCACCGGCAAGGGCGTCTTGCTCGTCGTCAGCAATGCGGATGCGGGCCAGAAATGCGATCTTCTTGACGTCTTCACGGGTCAGCGACATGGGGCACCGGATAACAAGTTTATGCGGGCGCGGAACCTATCATCCAGCCCAATCATGGGCAAGCATGCGAAGACCGAAGCCGAGTGATAAATCGCCTTACATCGCCGTGAATTTCCAGTAATGTCGTATGCATGCTGAACCCCGCAACCCGGACTCGCCATACAATTTTTCTGGTCATCTTTATGATTCTGGCTGCTGCACCCGTGCGCTCGGAAACACTGACGCTGGTCACTGCCGCCAACACCGTCGACACACTCACCAGCGAAGTGATCGTGCGCGAGGCCTACAAACGCCTCGGCATCGACGTGGAGATCAAGAAATTCCCCGGTGAACGCGCCTTGAAAATGGCCAATGACGGCAAAGTCGCCGGCGACGTGCAGCGCATCGACAAGCTTTCCGCGAAATATCCCAACTTGGTGCAGATCAAACCCGCCATCAACTATATCGAGGCATCCGCATTTGCCTCTGACCCATCGCTGTCCGCCCTCACATGGGCGGAACTGAAACCCTACCGAATCGGTATCATCCGCGGCATTAAATTTGCCGAGGGTGGCACGCAGGGCATGGATCGGTATTTGGCTTCCGACTATGCCGGGCTGTTCAAGATGCTGCATAAGAAACGTGTCGATGTAGCCGTATCGCCCAGCCTCAACGGTCGCTACCAGATGCAAACACTGGGAATCAATGGCATCAGCGAATTGCGGCCGGCCATCGCCCGGTTCGATCTGTTTCATTATGTACACGTGAAGAACGCGGCGCTGGCGCCCAAACTATCGGCGGTTTTCACGGACATGCAACAAGCCGGACAGTTAAACGCCATCCGCGACCATGTCATCGGCAAGTTGCTGGAGCCCGCTTCCAAGGCCAAAGACAAATGTCTTCATGACTACGCGTGCCTGGAGCGTGGACTTACATTTCTGACAGCGCGCTAAAGCTAAATTTGCAAATCGAGAATAGAAAACCTGTCAATTGATGCGCATTGGTATATTATACATAAATATAAAGTGAATCAGGGGACGCGGATGTTCAGCAAAATCTGCCAAAATCCGATCCAGGGTCTGGCCCTGGTTGGCATTCTGTGCGTGATGGCTTTCTTCACCTATACGGTGCACGGCATTGCCAAAAACCTGGATGTCATGACCACCGTGATGGCCGGCGTCGCCGACAATCTGGCCGATATGGCGCAAACCCAAGAAACCATGGCTGACAATGTCGCGGGCATGCGAACCTCAATGAAAGACGTCTCCACCCATGTCGCCGGTGTCGGCACCAATATGGCTGAGGTCTCGACCCGCATGGTCAACATGTCTCAGAACATGCACCACATGACGGAGAGTTTCCGTGTCATGAACGGCCAGGTCGGGAATATGGCTTACGACGTGAATCGCGGCACGCGGGCGTTCTCGTCGCCGTTCGGCTTTATGCAAAACATGATGGGCTTCCAATAAGAAGCCCCCGAGAACCCTCAGCCGCCATCCGCCAGCAAAGCCGCGTAGACCTCCGGGTCCGTCGCGCCTTCCGTCCCGATCAACAGCACTCGACTCGCCGCATCCAGGCCCATTGACTGCGCCATATCTGCGCGCTGAGCGGCGGCCAGAAAACCGGCCAGTCCGGCGATCGCCGACTCGCCCGCTTCGATGGCCGGATCGTCACCCAACGGGTTCGCCATCAACCGCATGGCCGGCGCCACCAAGCTGTCGGGCACGGTCATGAAACCGCTGGCCCGGGCTTTCAAGATATCCCAGCCCAGTACCGACGGCACACCGCATGACAAGCCCGCCATCAAGG
>JABIPG010000010.1 GCA_018698795.1 Rhodospirillaceae bacterium | reverse complement strand
TTTCCCATGCCCCTTCCGATTAAACGTGCACTCATTTCCGTCTCCGACAAAACCGGCCTCGTTGAGTTTGGCAAAGCCCTGGCCGACCAGGGCGTCGAAATTCTTTCCACCGGCGGCTCCGCAAAGGCGTTGCGTGATGCCGGCATCGCCGTCATCGAGGTTTCTGATTTTACCGGCTTTCCGGAAATCATGGACGGCCGGGTGAAAACCTTGCAACCGACCATCCACGGCGGTCTTTTGGCGGTGCGCGGCAACGCCGACCACGAAGCGGCCATGGACACGCACGGCATCAAGCCCATCGATTTGCTGGCGGTCAATTTGTATCCGTTTGAAGCCACGGTGGCAGGTGGTGGCGACTTCGACGCCTGCATCGAAAACATCGACATCGGCGGCCCGGCGCTGATCCGCGCCGCCTCTAAAAACCATGCCTTCGTCACCGTGGTCGTTGATCCCGGCGACTACACCCGGGTGATCGATGAAATGGCCGCCGGCGATGGCGCCACCACCGATGATTTCCGGCGTCGCTTGGCCGCCAAGGCTTATGGGCGCACCGGCGCTTATGATGCGGCCATTGCCGGGTGGTTCTCCGGCCAATTGGATGAAGCTTTCCCGGCCCGCGCCGTGTTTGGCGGTGAGTTGAAGCAAACCTTGCGCTATGGCGAGAACCCGCACCAGGAAGCGGCGTTTTATGTTAGCGGCGAAGACCGCCCCGGCGTCGCCACCGCCGAGCAATTGCAAGGCAAGGAGCTTTCCTTCAACAACCTGAACGACACCGATGCCGCGTTTGAGCTGGCGGCCGAGTTCACCAACGGTCCGGCCTGTGTGATCGTCAAACACGCCAACCCGTGTGGCGTCGCGCAGGCGGACGATCTCAAGACCGCGTATTTGCGCGCGCTGAGCTGTGACACCGAAAGCGCCTTTGGCGGTATCATCGCCTTCAACCAAGCTCTCGATGGCGCCACCGCCAAGGAAGTCGCCGAGCTGTTCGCCGAAGTGATCATCGCGCCCGAGATCAGCGCCGAGGCGCGTGACATCCTGGGCGCCAAAAAGAACCTCCGCGTGCTTGCCACCGGCGCCATGCCCGACGCCGAAGCCGCTGGCATGACGGTGCGTTCGTTGTCGGGTGGCTATTTGCTGCAAGGTCGCGACCACCGTGTATTAGAAGACCTCAAGGTTGTCACCAAGCGCGCGCCGACCGACCAGGAAATGGCCGATCTCAAGTTTGCTTTCACGGTTTGCAAGCACGTGAAATCCAACGCCATTATTTACGTTAAAGACCGCATGACCGTCGGCGTCGGCGCCGGACAAATGAGCCGCGTCAATTCGGCGCGCATCGCGGCATGGAAAGCTGCCGACGCGGCACGCGTTGCCGGCGATACCGAGAACTGGGCCAAGGGTGCGGTGGTTGCATCCGACGCTTTTTTCCCATTCGCGGATGGTTTGCTGGCCGCTGCCGAAGCCGGTGCAACGGCGGTGATCCAGCCGGGCGGATCCATGCGCGACGACGAGGTGATCGCCGCCGCCGACGAAAAAGGCCTGGCCATGGTGATGACCGGCATGCGCCACTTCCGGCACTAATTCAGCCTGAATTCAACCACGGAAAACCGGGCTTTTGCCCGGTTTTTTTTGCGTCGTCGGCGTGTCAGGAAATGTGCTGGAAGCCGCCAATGTTCAGCGTAAACAATGGTCGCTATCGAGAGATTTGCTGAAGTGGTACTTCTTGATGAAGAGAGTCCGAATCTAGCCAGGAACGGAAATTAGTCTTTCTCTTCTTCAAGGTATTTCTCGAAGGCGTCGAAATGTTCGCCGAAGTCAAATACGCAAAGAAATTGGTTGAGGGTTAGCCCGTCCGAAGAAAGTGGCAGCCGGAGGATCGTTTCTACCGTCGTCAACCCAGTTGCCGATTTCACGTTGTTAACGAAAAGCGCGGGTGACTTCTCTTTCAGGGCAACACAATATTGCTCGAATAATTTTTCCCCGACTTCTAAAGGCTCTATATCAAGTACGTTTTTACCCGTTAATTCCTGTTTAAAGAGCTCAGTATTTTTGGTCCCCCAGAACCGATAGACAAAGCTAATGGGGTCGGTGAAGCAATTCACGACAACACACTT
>JABIPG010000011.1 GCA_018698795.1 Rhodospirillaceae bacterium | reverse complement strand
GCACATCCTGGATGGCTTTCAGCCGACTTACGAATCCACCGTTTCGCAAAATTTACGCGACGCGGGTGCGGTGATGCTGGGCAAGACCAACCTGGACGAATTCGCCATGGGGTCAGCGAACATCACGTCGCACTACGGGCCGGTGAAAAACCCGTGGACGACAGATGACGGCAAGGACCGCGTGCCGGGTGGATCGTCCGGTGGCTCTGCCGCGATCGTCGCCGCACGGGCCGCCATGGCCGCCATCGGCACGGATACCGGCGGCTCCATCCGCCAGCCGGGCAGTTTCTGCGGCATTGTCGGGATGAAGCCCACGTATGGTCGGTGCTCGCGCTGGGGCGTGGTGGCCTTTGCATCGAGCCTCGATCAGGCCGGGCCCATGACGCGAAGCGTCGAGGACGCCGCCATCATGCTGCAAGCCATGGCCGGGCATGACCCGAAAGATTCGACTTCTGCACCGATGATCAATCCGCAGTTCGGCGCCGAGCTCTTGGCCGGTGTCAAAGGCATGCGGGTCGGCATCCCGAAAGAGTATACGCTCGACGGCATGCCCGCTGATATCCAAGCACTCTGGGATCAGGGCCGGGCGTGGTTCGAGGACGCCGGAGCCACCTGCGTCGAGATTTCGTTGCCGCATACGAAATATGCGCTGCCGTGCTACTACATCGTCGCCCCGGCGGAGGCCTCTTCCAATCTGGCCCGCTATGACGGCGTGCGATACGGGTTGCGGGTTGACGGCGACAGTCTCGACGAAATGTACGAGAACACCCGTGGCGAGGGCTTCGGCGCCGAAGTGCGCCGCCGGGTGATGATCGGTACTTATGTTTTGTCGGCGGGCTATTACGACGCCTATTACGTGAAGGCGCAGAAGGTACGCACGCTCATTGCCCAGGATTTCAAGGCTGCGTATGAAGATGTGGACGTGATCCTGACACCAACCGCGCCCAGCGCTGCTTTTGCCATCGGCGAAAAGATGGATGATCCGATTGCCATGTACTTGAACGACGTGTTCACGGTGCCGGCGTCGATGGCTGGCTTGCCGGCGATCAGCGTGCCTGCGGGGCTGGATAGTTCGGGCTTGCCGCTGGGGCTGCATTTGATCGGACGTGCGTTCGATGAAGTGACGTTGTTTCGCGCCGCCCAAGCGCTTGAGGAGCGGGCCGGGTTTGAGGCCCTTCCGACAGGAGTGGGGGCATGAGTTACATCCTGCAAGGCGAGACGGGTGAGTGGGAGGTCGTGGTCGGACTTGAAGTGCACGCCCAGGTGATCTCCAACGCGAAATTATTCTCCGGCTCATCCACCGAGTTCGGCGCCGAGCCCAACCATCAGGTGTCGCTGGTCGATGCGGCCATGCCGGGCATGCTGCCGGTGATCAACGAACATTGCGTCGAGCAGGCGGTGAAAACCGGGCTTGGGCTGAAGGCTAAAATCAATCTGCATTCGGTGTTCGAGCGTAAAAACTATTTCTACGCCGACCTGCCGCAGGGCTATCAGATCAGCCAGTTCCTGTATCCCATTGTTGGCGAGGGCAAAGTTGTACTCGATCTGGAAGGCGGTAAGTCCGCCGAGATCGGCATTGAGCGTCTGCACATGGAGCAAGACGCCGGAAAATCCATGCACGACCAGGATCCGAGGCGGACGTTTATCGATCTCAACCGCTCGGGCGTGTGCCTGATGGAAATCGTATCCAAGCCCGATATCCGCTCGCCCGAAGAGGCCGGTGCATACGTCAGAAAAATACGCACCATCCTGCGATACCTCGAGACGTGTGACGGCAATATGGAGCAGGGCTCCATGCGCGCTGATGTCAACGTCTCGGTGCGCCATCCGGGCGAAGAGATGCGCACCCGCGCCGAGGTCAAAAACGTCAACTCGGTGCGCTTCATCATGCAGGTGATTGAAGTGGAGGCGGCGCGCCAGGTGGATGTGTGGGAATCGGGCGGCGAAGTGGTGCAGGAAACGCGACTGTTCGACCCCAACCGCAATGAGACGCGATCCATGCGCGCCAAAGAATTCGCCCACGATTACCGCTACTTCCCCGATCCAGACCTGCTGCCGCTGGATCTGGCACCTGAGTATGTGGACACCATCGCCGCCACGTTGCCGGAATTGCCCGACGAAAAGAAAGAACGGTTCATTTCCGAGTTCGGCTTGGGCCCCTATGACGCGGGCGTGCTGGTTGGCGAAAAGCGCAATGCGGAATATTTCGAGCGCGTCATGCAAGGTGGGCCAACCGACAAACCAGGGGGCAAGAAAGGCCAACGCGATGCGAAGGCCGCCGTCAATTGGGTCACCACCAATCTGTTCGGCGCACTGAACGCGGCGGGCAAGGATATCGCCGACAGCCCCATTTCCGCTGATCAATTGGGCGAGTTGCTGGATTTGATGGCTGACGACACGATCTCGGGACGGATTGCGAAGGATGTGTTCGACGTAATGTTTGAGACCGGCCGCAACGCCGGCGACATCGTCGAGGAAAAAGGCCTGAAGCAGATCACTGACACCGGCGCGATCGAAGCCGCCGTGGACGAAGCCATTGCCGGCAACCCCGAGCAAGCTGACGAGGTGCGTGGCGGCAACGACAAGGCCATCGGCTGGTTCGTTGGCCAAGTGATGAAGGCCACTGGCGGCAAGGCCAATCCGCAGATGGTCAATCAATTGCTACGCAAAAAGTTGATGGGGTAGGGGATCTCACCACCAAGCTGCCAACCACCAAGCTGTAGGAGTAACGATCATGAGTTATCATTTCACCACCACGCTTAGCGGCGACTTCGATGCGGCCATCGAAAAAGTGACGGCGGCGCTGCAGGAAAAAGGCTTCGGCGTGATGACCACCATCAACGTCCAAGGTGCGTTGAAGGAAAAAATCGGCGCTGATATCAATCCGTACTTTATCCTTGGCGCTTGCAATCCGCATTTCGCCTACAAGGCGCTACAACAGGAAAACAAAATCGGCACCATGTTGCCGTGTAATGTTTTGCTGCAGCAGCTCGATAACGGCGACATCGAGGTTTCAGCCGTTGACCCGATGGCCTCCATGCAGGCCATCGAAAACCCCGGCCTTGCCGGTATCGCCACCGAAGTTCAGGCGTTGCTCAAGGAGATGATCGAACAGCTCTAGAGTTACCCTTAAATTTCTTGTAAATAACCATGGCTATTCCTATTGTATGCAAGTAAGCCAAAGGGCATATAGCGTATTTAAGGCAGGACATGGATGGCGAACGGAATACTGATCATCCGGAAATCAGCGCTGAGCGCGTTGAGGATTGGCAGTCGACAATAGACCTTCTTGCGCACGTCGCCGACGTGCCCGCGGCGCTGGTCATGCGTGTACACCCGCGAGAGATTGAAGTTCTCGTCTCCTCACACACCGAAGGTAACCCTTATAGCCCCGGCGATTCAGAAGGCCTGCGGGGCGAGCTTTACTGCGAAACCGTAATTTCAACTCAATCGCCCTTGCATGTGCCGGATGCCCTTGCTGACCCGGATTGGGATCACAACCCCGATATCAAGCTGGGCATGATCTCGTATCTTGGGTTGCCGCTGACATGGCCCGGTGGCGATCCGTTCGGCACCATCTGTGTGTTGGACTCGAAGGAGCGGGAATTTGCAGGCACCACAGAGGCGGTGATGACGAAGTTCGCTGCGCTGATCAATTCAGAGTTGAGACTGGAACAGCAACTCGAAACCATCCGGTTGAGCAACGAAACCCTGGAACAGCAGGTCGAAGCGCGTACCGTGGAACTGCGCAAACAGATCGTCCGCCTGCGACGCTTGGAAGCAATGGCTGCTGAAGCCAGCCATGCAAAGTCGCAGTTTCTAGCCAACGTCAGCCATGAACTGCGCACGCCCTTGAACGCCATACTCGGCTTCTCCGAGATGATAGAGATGGAGCTTTACGGTAAGATTGGCTCGGACCGTTATCGCGAGTGTGCAACCGATATCCACGATGCCTCTTCGTATCTGTTGACCTTGATTAATGATCTTTTGGATGTTTCCCGCATTGAGGTGGGGGCTCTTCAATTGGACGAGGAAGTGTTCGAAATCAACGAAGTCCTGAGCCAATCGTGGCGGTTGTTGGAACGAATGGCCTTTGAGCGCGGCGTCAATGTTTCTTGGGATACTGGCGCCAACGTACCAAAGGTCATCGGTGATGACAGGCGCATCCGCCAAGTGTTCTTGAATATTCTTTCCAACGCTTTGAAATTCACTCCATCCGGCGGCGAGGTGCACGTCAGGAGTTATTTGGATGCGGACAACCTTGCCGTAGACGTCACGGATACGGGCAGCGGTATCGCCGACGAAGACATCCCGACCGTGTTGAAACCGTTCGGACAGCTTAGTGATGTTATGACCCGTGACCACGAAGGTGCGGGATTGGGATTGCCACTGGCCAATGTCTTCATGGAGATGCACGGCGGTACGCTCACGTTTCGGCAGGTGCCGGACGGCGGTACACGAGTAACCATGCTCATCCCCGCCAAACGGCTGAGGGCGAACTGATACAAACCCGACCGTCGGTCCAAAAATTGCGCCATATCAAGGCGAAATCTGAAATGTAGGCGATAATCCAAGGTAGTCATCCCGTTGAAGGGAGAGCTCCCATGTCTGTTTGTCTCGCTTATGACGGCTCCGTCAATGGTGATTGGGTTGCACGCTATGCCGTCAGGTTGGCGGCGGGCCATCCTGATCGGCGGCTCCGTATCTTGCATGTGGAAACGGCTGAATTCGTCACTGCCGATTTGTCGGAGAAACTTACCAATATCCGGCTGATTGCGGAGATGGCTGGCGTCGAGTCCAAAGTGGAAATTTGCGCCATGCGCGATGGTGTCGTCGGCGGATTGGTTGACCACTTAAAAACCGATCCGGACGTGCTGCTGGTTGCGGGCGTGCGGGTACAGGGTGGGCGACGCGGGTTTTTGGCCGGGACTATATCGTGGCAACTGCTGCGCGATACCAGCTTCGACGTGGTTGCCTTTCGGGTCGTGCAACCCGGTGCGCTTGGTGTTGTGCGCCGATTGTTAATGCCGGTTGCGGGGCACAAGCCGGGCCATCAAACCGCCATCGCCATGCTCGATTTGGTGGCCCATGACCTGCAAGACTTACGGCTCATGCACGTCGTGGAACTACCGACACAGAAGCTGCGTCGCTTGCAGGCGCCGGAAGCCGAAGCTCTGCGCCACCGGGCTGCGGCGTACTTGCGTGAGATTGAGCGCAACATGCGCGTCGATCCGTTGCTTGCCGGTGTTGCGCTTGAAACGGCGGTACGAATCTCCGACGACTGGGCGCGTGAAACTATCATCGACGGCGCGCAGCAAAATGCCGACCTGATTTGCTTGGAGGCTTCGCGCCTTAGCTTGGAGCGCGGGTTCCGTTACGGCGACCCGTTCGAGACCCTTCTGCGTGATGCATCGAGCGATGTCGCGATCTATCGGGGCGGGGCGCAAAATGGCGGGTAAAATCCAAAATATCGAGAAGGCGGATGTCTTCACTTACCTGAACAGCCGAGACGAAGGTCTGAGCGCGGCTGAGGTCGAGGGTCGATTGGCTGAGCTTGGCCGCAATACGCTCGAAGCGCCCAGAGGGCTTTGGTGGCTGAGCAGCCTTATTCGGCAGTTCACCAATTTTTTCTCGATCCTGCTCATGATTTCCGCTGGCATCTGTTTCGTGGCGCATTTCCTGCAACCCGGTGAATCCATGAATATCCTGGGTTGGGCATTGCTGGGCGTCTCCGTCCTCAACGCATTGTTCAGTTTCGTCCAAGAGTTCCGAGCCGAACGCGCCATGGAGGAATTGAAGAAATTCTTGCCGCAACGGGTCATGGCGGTGCGCGCCGGCGAGGAAGCCGAAGTGGCAGCCGATCAACTGGTGCCGGGCGATATTATCGTGTTGCGCGAAGGCGACCGGGTGCCCGCCGACGTGCGGATGGTCGAGAGCCGTGATCTGGTGGTCAACAACGCGCCGCTGACAGGTGAATCGATTCCGCTCTCTCTTACCGCCGAGGCCGTCGACAAGCCGTTGACCGAAAGCGAAAACCTGGCCTTTGCCGGCTGCGCTATTTTGCGTGGCTCGGGGCGCGGCGTGGTGTTCGCCACGGGGTTCCGCTCGCAGTTCGGTCGCATCGCCATGTTGTCGCGCGATATCAAGCGTACAGTCTCGCCGTTGGAACGCGAAACGGCGCATATGGTCAGGGTGCTGACCATTATCGCGGTCACGATGGGGTTGATCTTTTTTGCCTATGGCGTGGCCACCGAGCGCTCGCTCTGGGTCAACCTGGTTTTCATGATGGGTATCATCGTCGCCAACGTGCCGGAAGGGTTGTTGCCGACATTCACACTGTCGTTGGCCATGGGCAGCTTGCGGATGGCGAAACGAAATGTGTTGGTGAAAAGCCTCAATGCTGTGGAAGCACTGGGCGCGGTGCATGTCATTTGCACCGACAAGACCGGCACCCTAACCATGAACCGCCTATCGGTGACGCGCATCGAGGCTGCCGGTGACGCGGGAGCGGACGTTTTGCAAACCGCCTTGGCGGCTTGCGATCTGGATTCGGTTGAAGATGGCTGGAGCGGTGATCCGCTGGACGAGGCGATTGCCGTTGCCTATCAGGCGCGCGGTGATGATGCGCAGGCTGTCCTCGACGCCCAGTCGGCGCGGTTTCCGTTCGACGTGGAGAAGCGACGCGAGGCGGCGGTGTGTGAGTTGCCGGGTGGTACGGTTTTTGCGGTCAAGGGTGCGTGGGAATCGATCCGTCCTTTGCTGCGCGCCCAAGAAGCCCTGTTGCAGGCATCGGACGCCAAGGTGGACGCGCTTGCCGCTGAGGGGTACCGCGTTATCGCCGTGGCCGGGCGGCGGTTGGCCGAAGGGGAGGTGGTGCAGGCTCAGGCGGCTGCGGAACATGACCTTGAGTTGGCCGGGTTCCTGGGGCTGGAAGATCCACTCAGGCCCGAGGTGGCTGGGGCTGTTCAGCAATGTCACACCGCCGGCATAGGCACCATCATGATCACTGGCGACCACCCGATCACCGCCGAAGCGATCGCGCGCCAAGCCGGGATGATCGGTGCTGATGTCGAGCATGGCGCTGCGACCGTCACCGGCGCTGAACTGAGCCAGTATACCGAGGCCCAACTGGTTGAAAGCCTGCGCTCAGGTGTGCGGGTATTCGCCCGCGCCACGCCCGAGCAGAAGATGAAGATCGTCAATGCGCTGCACCAGATGGACCGCGTGGTCGCCGTCACCGGAGACGGCGTCAACGATGCACCGGCCTTGAAGGCTGCTGACGTGGGCATCGCCATGGGCCGTGACGGCACCGATGTGGCGCGCGAAGCGGCGCAGGTGGTGTTGCTGGACGACAATTTTGCCTCCATCGTCGCCGGCATTGAGGAAGGTCGGACGATATTCGCCAATATCCAGAAGTTCACCAACTACGTGCTGGTTTCCAACGGGCCGGAAATCCTACCGTATTTGTTGTACATGCTGTTCCCCGTCCCGCTGGCGCTGACAGTGATTCAGATTTTGACCATCGACCTCGGCACCGACATCATCCCATCCATGGGGCTGGGGCAGGAAAAGCCGGACGCCCAAACCATGAAAGAAAAGCCGCGCAGCCGGAACCAAGGCCTGCTGACGCTGCCGTTGATTGCGCATAGTTACGGTTTTCTGGGATTGATCGAAGCGGCGTTTTCGATGTCGCTGTTTTTCTGGGTGCTTTTTGCCGGCGGTTGGCAGTGGGGTGTCGAGTTGGCATCGAACGACACGCTCTATCGCTCCGCCACGGGCATCGCCCTGTCGTCGATTTTGTTGATGCAGATCGGCAACCTGTTCGGCCGGCGTTCGCGCACCGGCTCGGGCCTTGATCGTCGGGCCTTCAGCAATCCGCTGATCGTCATCGGAATTGTGTTCGAAGCCGTATTCTCTTGGGCTATTCTGTACGTACCGATGGTAAACACGGTGTTGGGTACGGCGCCGGTCGACATCCAAATCTATCTGGTGGCGTGGCTCGGTGTACCGTTGATTTTCGGGTTGGATTATCTGCGCAAACTCGTGTTTCGCCGCTTCGTATACTAAGCCACGAAAGAGCGCCCCATGCTGCAGACCGTCGGCGAGACCGAAACCGACATTGAAAACGCAACTGACGACGGCATCTACTGCAAGGCATGCGGTGAAATGGTGACACGCAGCCGATGGCGCTTGAGTATGGATGGCCACGAGCATGTGGTCTTCAATCCGGCTGGTGTCGTCTTTCGGATACTGTGCTTCCGAGAAGCCCCAGGCATTGCTGAGCGCGGTCTGCCGAGCGCCGAATTCTCATGGTTTAAGGGATATCAATGGAGTATAGCGCTGTGCCGCGGATGCGGTGCGCATATGGGCTGGCGATATATGGGCGAAAGCGAGCCGCCGATATTCTTTGGATTGATCAAAGGGACGTTGACGTCGTCGCCTGGGGGGGCACCTGGGGGGGCACCCGGGGGCAAGCCGAAATCCGACGGACGAGGGGGAAGTTAGCTTTCGTCCGAAATTTGTTCCGGCATATCTTCGCCGGTTTCGTCTTTGCTGACTTCAGCCTTTTGTTCTTTGGCTTCACGGCGAGCAGCTTTTTTCGCCGCTTTCTGTCGATCACGCTCCATGCGTTCGAATTTGTAGTTGGGCTTGCGGGGCATATTACCTCTTTCATGGATAAACGGAAAACGCCCCCGGCGGGAGCCGGGGGCGGTATCTGGCGTCGTTAGTCGACGACGGAAATATTTTCCGCAGACGTCTTGCCATTCCGGCCGGTTTCCAGATCGAAGGAGACCTTTTGACCTTCATTCAGCGTGCTCAAGCCGGCGCGCTCAACGGCGGAAATGTGGACGAAGGCGTCTTTCGAGCCGTCTTCCGGTTCGATGAAGCCATAACCCTTGGTGGGGTTGAACCATTTAACTGTACCAGTAGCCATAGTGTAGTTCCTCTAACAGGCGTTTCGGTTTGGCGAGTCACAACAAGCGACTTTGCCTAGGGTTTCACGCTTACATTGTCAGGGGATAACTACGCTAATCGGCGTGCCGGTTAATTAGGTAACACACAACAAATGCAACACGTAGCGCATATATGTATATGAATATCGAGAAAAATCAATTGTTAACGTCACTTGAGCGTCTCGAGAAAATGGCCGTGACAAGAGCTTCAAAGGGGCGATGCCGTCTTGGTTTGGCGCCCGGTCCGGTATAGATAGAGAACCCCGCCCAACAAACGAGACCGCCACATGGATTTCCTGATCTCGAATGCCTTGGTCTTTGACGGCAGTGGCGCCGCGCCGCGCCCGGATTGTGATGTTGCCGTATCCGGCGGCCGAATTACAGCTGTCGGCAAGAACCTGCCACGCGAGACAGGTGTCGAGACCATTGACGCTGAAGGTCTGGCGCTGATGCCCGGCATCATCGATAGCCATACGCATTACGATGCCCAGGTGACCTGGGACCCGACGCTCGACCCATCGCCCAGCCATGGCGTGACCACGGTGATCATGGGGAATTGCGGATTCTCCATCGCGCCTTGCCACCCAGGCGACCGCGATTTGACGATGCGCAACCTGACCCAGGTGGAAGGTATGAGCCTGGAGGCGCTGCGCGCTGGGATTGTTTGGGATTTCGAGAGCTTTGCAGACTATCTTGACGCTATTGAGCGCCAAGGTGTGGTGCCGAACGTGGCGGCATTCGTCGGTCATTCAGCATTGCGCACCTATGTGATGAAACAGGCGGCTGTCGAGCGCGCCGCGACGCCCGATGAACTCGACGCCATGTGTGGAATCGTCACCGACGCCATGGCTGCCGGCGCGATAGGTTTCGCCACGTCCACCGCCCCCCAGCACAATGGCGCAGGCGGCGTTCCCATGCCATCGCGCCTTGCTGATGATACGGAGTTGGAGGAATTGGTGCGAGCCATGGGAGCAGGCGGGCAGGGTGTGTTTATGTTGACCAAAGGCGACCGCACCGATGTGCCTTACCTGGAGGACTTGGCGGCGAAGTCAGGTCGGCCTTTCGTTATCGCTGCGCTGCTGCACAACCCCACCAATCCCGACGGCACCTTTGCCGATCTCCGTGCGATCAACGAGGCCCGCCGGCGCGGTCGAGAGCTTTGGGGGCAGGTCAGTTGCTGTCCGTTGACCATGGATTTCACCATGCAATCCGCCTATCCGTTGGAGAGCCTGACGGCTTGGCAGCCAGCAATGAAGCTCGCCGGAGCGGACCTAAACGCCCTAAAAGCACTGTATGGAGACATGGAATTTCGGGCCGCCGTGCGTGCCGAGTTGGAAACGCCAGCCGGGGTGCGGTTGTTCAATGGGGAATGGGACAAAATCGCGGTGACCCAAGCGGCCCGACCTGAGAACCAACCGCTTGAACATCGGACGATAGCTGACTTGGCAAGCGAGGCCGGTGCCGATCCGCTGGATTGGATGCTCAATTTCGCCGTGGCGGAAAACCTGGAGACGGTGTTTACAGCCGTGCTGTTGAACTCCGATGAAGATGCGGTGGGTCGGATGATCACCGACCCGAACGCTTCTGTGGCGCTGAGCGATGCCGGCGCACATCTGACATTTTTCTGCGACGCCGGTTTCGGGTTGCATCTAATCGGGCATTGGGCGCGGCGTTTGCAGGTGCTGACATTGGAGCAAGCGGTTCACGAACTGACCGCCAAGCCGGCCGATATTTTCGGTATCCCCGATCGTGGCCGTATCGGGCCGGGGCAGTGGGCTGATTTGATGCTGTTCGATGCAAATACAGTTGGGCGCGGCGCCAAGCGCAGGCAGTTTGATTTACCGGCGGGCGCGCCGCGGTTGGTGACGGACGCGGTTGGTGTTGTCGGGGTTTGGATCAATGGCGAACGTGTCGTCGATGCCAATGGGGCCATTGACCGGGCCATTGACGGAACCATTGACGGAACCATTGACGGAACGGGGCGCCCAGGCCATGTGCTAAGGGAATTCAATGCATAGGGAATTTACATAATGAGTACGAAAACAATCGCCGTTGTCGCTACCGGGGATATGGGCCATGCCGTTGGGCAGGCGTTGATTGAGCACGGGCACCGCGTTGTGACCTGCCTTGCCGGACGCAGCGAGCACTCCCGAAATCTGGCGGCGCGGGCTGGGATTGAGGATTTGGCCAGCTTGGAGCGTGTGGCGTCGGAGGCTGACATCTTCCTCTCTATTTTGCCGCCAGCCGCGGCAACCCGTTTGGCTGCGGAAATGGCGGCGGCCATGCAAGCCGAGGGGCGTGCGCCGGTATACGTGGATTGCAATGCGATTGCGCCCGAAACGGCTGCGGAGGTCGGACGTATCGTTGAGGTCGCCGGAGGGCTGTTTATTGATGCTGGCATCATTGGTTTGGCGCCGGGCAAGGCGACGCCGAGGTTTTATGTCTCCGGTACGGACACAACGGCGATGGAGGCATTGGACGGTTGTGGCTTCAAGGTCATACCCGTGCCGGGTGGTGGCTGTCAGGGCTCGGCCATTAAAATGTGCTATGCGGCGCTCACCAAAGGGACCTGGACCCTGCACACCGCGATTTTACTGGCCGCACACCAAATGGGAGTGATGGACCCGTTGATGGAAGAATACGCCCATAGCCAATCGGGCGATTTGAGCCGTATGGAGGCGCGGGTACCGTTTATTCCGGCCGATTCAGGGCGCTGGATCGGCGAGATGGAAGAAATCGCAAAAAGCTTCAAGGATGCCGGTGTCCCGGACGGGTTTTATCAGGGGGCGGCAGCAGTTTTCCGTATCCTTGCTCGCACACCCTTCGCCCAAGAGACCCGAGAGGACATGGACCGTTCGCGCACTTTGGCTGACGCCATTCCTGTCTATGCGGCGCACCTGGATGCCGGTGAGATTGACAGCGACGTATGATCGACGCGCCAACGCACGGTGGAAATCTTTCGACGGCGTCGGTGCTATATGGTACGCCCGCCGCCGGCTGGCTGGATCTTTCAACCGGCATCAATCCGAACCGCTATCCGTTTCAAGCGCCGCCGTTGGAAGTTCATGCGCGGCTTCCCGATCAAGCTAGAGAACAGGCCTTGGTTGGTGCCGCACAACGCTACTATGGCACCCCTGCCGAAGTGATGTTGGGTGCCGGTAGCCAGTCCTTCATCCAGTCACTGCCGAAGTTGCGTCCGGTGGGTAAAGTGGCCGTGTTGTCGCCAACCTATGCGGAGCACGCCCACGCCTGGCGGGCGGCGGGGCATGAGGTGATCGAGCAGGCGGAGGATGCCGATATCAGCAGTTTTGGTGTCGTCGTCGCCGTCAATCCCAACAACCCCGATGGCCGGTTGTTATCTGTCCAACAGCTGATGGATATGCATGCGGCTCTGGCCACACGAGGCGGTTGGCTGATCGTCGATGAAGCGTTTGCCGATACCGAACCGAAAACGAGTATTGCTGACCACGCCGGCGTGCCGGGGCTGGTTGTGCTGCGATCTTTCGGTAAATTTTTCGGTCTCGCCGGAGTGCGCCTGGGTTTCGCACTATGTGACAAAGCATTGGCGACGGCTTTGCGGTCTGTGCTGGGGCCATGGTCCGTATCCGGCCCGGCTTTGCACATTGGGCACCAAGCCCTGATCGACGCGGAATGGCAAATTCAGGCGCGTGCGGATCTGTCGGGAGCGCGTAAGCGTATCGACAAGTTGTTGGGCGAAGCGGGGGTTCGGGTGTTGGGTGGCACAAACTTGTTTCGGCTGGTGGAAACCAAATCTTCGGCGTTGCACGAGAAATTGGCGCGCGCCGGTATCTGGACGCGTGCTTTCGACTTTTGCCCCGATATTCTGCGGATCGGCCTTCCCGGTTCGGAGGCCGATTGGAAGCGTCTGGCTAACGCTCTTCTATGAGCAATTCATCAGTGCCTGCTTGCAGGCGCTGTTGCAGGCCTTGTCTTTTTTGGCACAGCGTTTTTTGCAGCTTTTATAGGTGCCCATGCAGTTGCGCTGCTTCTGCGGTTTCGATGAAATATTAGCGCAACGGGATTTACAGGTGGCTTTCTCGGAACTGCCTTCGGATCGGATGCATTGCTCCATGCATTGCATGATGTTGCCGCTCTGGGCTATCTCGGGTGCCAATTCAGATGCTTGGCCAAGCCCAAGTGATCCAGCCACGGCTGGTCGAATGTCCCCGATCAAGACAAGTACTAATAGGCCGGTGATATACGCTATGATGCGCAGACGGCGATTGGTCATGGACACTCTCTCCTTTGGTGTTCTCTGGTGAGCCTTGAATGTACCACATCAATGCTCGCTCCTGTAGTGATAGCAGCAGTACGCATCATGAAGTATTAACCTCGGTCTGCTATTGAGTTATGCTTCGCGGGACCCGGAAAAATTGATTGGTCTGGACATGAGACACGTTTCCATACTCAGCGTGATCCCAATTGCCGTCGGGCTGCCAATACTGTTGGTTTCACCAGTCCTGGCTCAGGGCGTCAAAGTTGAAATCACGGCAGAGGACTGCCGAAGGGTGGTTCACCATCAGCCTGCGACCGATGTCACGTTTAAACCAGGCGCAGGGAGCAAAGGTCGGAAGTTCGCACCAGCTGACCTCGGCGGCGGGTTTAAGATTGATCTGCCGGAGGTCTTCGAGTTCAACATCACTCGCGATGTGAACTACTACCTCGGCAAACCGGAGAAAGACGCGGAAGCCGCTCAGGCTGCGGCCAATGCTGCGGATCAGGCGCAGGAGGCTGCCGATGAGGCCGAAACCGCGGCTAGTGCGGCGGAAAGCCTCGCTACCCAATCGCAAGCACTCGTCGCCATTGAGGATGCCACCACAGCGGTTGCGGCGCTGAGCGATGAACGTGACGCAGCGCTTGCATCATATAACTCCAATACGAACAACTCCTCGAATAAAGCCAAATACGAAGCGGCGGATGCGGCCCTGACGTCGGCCACAAATACGCTTACCAATGCGACGACGGCCTATTCGGCGGGCAGTTACGAAACCGCTACCACGACGGCGAACTCAGCCGTTTCGACCGTCACCGATGCGGGCGTAAGCGTGTCAGCCAGCAGTTCAACATCGACGTCGGCGTCGAGCAGCGCGTCAACAGCCGCGTCCAATGCACGCGCGGCAGCTGACAGTGCCGACTCCGCAGTCAGTTCGGCGACCAAGGCGAGCGATTCCGCGAGCGCATCCGCCAATGCCCAGACCGTAGCTGCGGAAACCGCCGTGATCGCCGCCGATGAGGCGGTGCAAGGTGCTCAAACCCTATATGACACAGCGGTTGCTGCCTATAAGGCCGATCCCGGAGACGCGACCAAACGTGCGGCCGTTGATACGGCGTCGACGGCGGTCTCATCGGCGGAGTCGGCGCTGAGTGCGA
This sequence comes from Rhodospirillaceae bacterium, assembly GCA_018698795.1. Lineage (GTDB taxonomy): Bacteria > Pseudomonadota > Alphaproteobacteria > Rhodospirillales > Casp-alpha2 > TMED8. Next base: position 4,742 of record JABIPG010000011.1, on the reverse strand, counting down.
CCCAGAGTGCCGCTGCCTCAGGCGATGCAACAACGGCGCTGGCACAGGCGGAAGCCGCGGTCACGGCTGCAACCGATGCAGGGTACGCTGAAGACGCGGACGTGACTGCGTTGCGTTCGACGGCATCCACGCTGGCCTCCAGCGCATCGAGTGCCGATACCGCCGCAACTCAGGCTGCTAGCGCGGATACCGCAGCTCAGGCGGTCTACAAGGATGCTGCATCAATCCCCAACATGCAGCTCAACATCGGAACCGTGCGGTTCAACATGAAGACCGGAGAGTTGTCTTTCAACGGCAAGCCGATGAACGATGCTCAATCTGAAGAAATCGCCGCGAGATGCCGAAAAATACTCGCTAAGCGCCGCTAACGGACGACCACTTGGGCCACCAAGAGCCAGCGGTGCAGTCCCATGCGCGGCTAATCTTTCTTGTGGATCGCTCGATGCGGCGCGAAATCAAGAATGCTCTTGCCCTCCAAGATGACCGCCGTGTCGGGTGTCTTGGTACGGTCGACTTTGAAAGAAATCGGAAGTTCGATGGCGGCAAGGGTGCCCACGCCTTCTTCCGATGCCAACCACAAGTCGCCCCGGATTTCATCGATCAGGCGCGATGCGATGGACAGCCCCATGCCGCTTCCCGAATCGCCGTGCGGTGAGATGCCGGGGGTCGTTCGGTGGGGCTGTGCGATTTTACGGAGGGTTTCCGGTGCCATGCCTTGGCCGTTATCGGCGACAACGAAAACCATGGCGCCGCTGTCCGTACGGGTTTCCGCCTGCACGGCGACGCTCCCGCCTCTGGGTGTGTACTTGATGGCGTTGGATACAAGGTTGATGAGAATTTGGTTGAGACGCCTGGGGTCCGTATTGAGGATTGGAAATCCGTCTTCAATCTCGGACGAAAGGACGATGCCGCGTTCCTCTGCCATCCCGGCGAACAGCTTGAGCACCCCGTCGATAACCCTGCTAACGTCGACATCGGCTAAGTCATCATCGGAGACCCCGGCATCGGCATTCGTTGACAAAATGCCTTCGCACACGCTTTGCAGATGCATGGCCGCGCGGTAAACGGTTTTTGCATAATCTTGGTATTTCGGATTTCCGGCCGGGCCGAGTAGTTCTTCGGCCATGATGTGTGTGTAGCCGATCATGGCGTTGAGCGGTGTATTGATCTCATGCGCGAGTTCGCCCAGGCGTTGGCGCTCCTTCGCGATAATTTTTTTCTCGTTGCCCAATGCATGTTCAAGCGCTGCCTCCGCTTTCTTCAATGCAGCGCGCGCTTGTTCTACCGTTTGTGGTTCTGTCGATTCTGCCACTATGCCCCCTAGTCCGCTAGTCGCAACGATTGTGTATTATTATCCTCTATGTTTCACAACGCAACCGATTGCGCAGGCTTGGTGATGCCTTATAGTGGGGCAACATTTACACCATGTAGCGCAGAAAAGCAGGAGAAAAAGGTGATTGATCTATATACCTGGGGCACGCCGAACGGTCGCAAGGCCTCAATAATGTTGGAAGAACTCGGCCTTGAGTACAATGTCCACGAAATTCATATCGGCAAAGGCGAGCAGCATCATCCGGACTTCCTCGCAATCAGCCCGAATAATAAAATTCCCGCTATCGTCGATAGTGATGGCCCGGGCGGCGAGCCCATTTCCGTCTTTGAATCGGGTGCGATTTTGATCTATTTGGCGGAGAAAACCGGCAGTGACTTGTTGCCCTCAGACGCCCGCGCGCGCGCCGCGACGATGCAGTGGCTGATGTTCCAGATGGGTGGTGTCGGGCCGATGTTCGGCCAAGCCCATCATTTCCTGCGCAATCCGAAAGAGGTCGTGCCCTATGGACAAAAGCGGTATCGCGATGAAACCGGGCGCCTGTATGCAGTGATGGACGATCATTTTGAGAACTCGCGCTATCTGGCGGGCGATGCTTACACAATCGCTGACGTGGCCATGTTCCCTTGGGTTTCGCGGTTTGAGTGGCACCAGGTCGACCTGAGTGAATACGAACATGTTAAACGCTGGTTCGATGAAGTCGGCGCCAGGCCAGCGGTTCAAAAGGGCATGGCGGTTCCGTATCTGAATTAAGCTGAAGAGGAGCGATCGGTCATGAGCTTGTTGGAACGCGACGCTGTTAAAAAAGTCCGCCAAGCCCTGACGGATGCCGGCCAGGCCGACAGCGTTGTTGAACTGGCTGAAAGTGCGCGCAGCGCTGAGGACGCAGCGGCGTCCGTCGGTTGCGAATTGGGCGCTATCGTCAAATCGTTGGTATTCACCATTGAGCGGCGTTTTGTCATGGCGCTGGTCGCTGGTGATCACCGCTGCATCGAAGACAATCTGTCGGCGGCGCTGAATATGCAAGGTAGTGTCAAACGACCGCAGGCGTCTGAGGTGAAGGGAATCACCGGGTTTACCATCGGCGGCGTCGCGCCGATCGGCTTGTCGCATCCGCTGCCCATGGTCATTGATCGTTCATTGAAGCGCTTTGAAACCATCTATGCCGCCGCCGGACATCCCCATTGCGTTTTCGCCACCACGGCAGCCAGCCTGAGCCGCATGACGGGTGGGATTATCTCGGCAAGTATCGCCGAGCCGTTGAACCCGGATGATATGGCGGCGGTCGCACTGAAGACCAGCCGCACGTTTGCTTCGGGACGAGAAAAACGCCAAGAATAAACGGCGCTGGCCAGCCTATCCGTGGAGAGGCGCTGATCGCGTCGCATCTGCTCTATACCCGGCAGGGTTCATATCTCCCTATGTGCAAGGTGTTGGTGCACCCGTGCGCACTGTTTGGTGCGTTTGAAACGAGCAAAAAGCTCGAAACGAGCAAAATCGCGTTTTGTTGTTTTTTAAGGGGGAGATGTACAAAACTGGACAGGGTAAAAAAGCCCTTGTTTTATGCGGGTTTGAGGGGCATAAACTCCGCGCCGGATGGGTGGCCGAGTGGCTGAAGGCGCTCCCCTGCTAAGGGAGTATATGGTGTTGAGCCGTATCGTGGGTTCGAATCCCACCCCATCCGCCATTTTTCTAGCGGAAACTGTCTCTCTGCAAGACGGTTGCCGCAGAAAATCCCAGCTTCTGCGCCGCTTTCAAGATGAAGCTGTTGACCTCGGTTTAATCCAATCTCTCCAAAATCTCTCTCTACCGGCCAATTCTCTCTCAAGCTGTTGACCTTGAGTAAGTAGTACGGCGTTTTAGGGCATTGATTGGGACCAGAAAATCCGTCTCACAAATTGGCGTAATTCTAGTAAATTTTGATTGGAAACCGGAACTCGCATCGGAGCGAATTAGGTATTCATCAAAATGGGATGACGTCATCATCCAATACGGGCGCGTTTGAAGGCTGTGAATTATTGAATCCCTGCGGTTCTGGCGAGTAACTTTCACCAGCACTGTCACCGGCCCTTGAGACCTTCCAAGCCTTAACATCTGTGTACCAGCGACCGTTATATTCGCGACTTTCCAGATCTATGGTGACGACCAGGTTTTCACCTTGCTTGATGTCGAACTGGTCGATCTTATCGCCCCAGGCCATGAAGCAGACCTTCTTGGGGTATTGGCCATCGGTCTCCAAAATATACTCTTGTTTGCGCCATGGCCCATTTGCCGACTGCCCGGTCTTTTCAGGCAAGAGCTCTATGATTTTTCCGTTTAATTCCATTGTGACAACCTTGGTCGAGAAACGTGTTCTAAATTGATTCTCGAGATCATACACCATGAGGACATATAGCCCCAGCCGCTTTGACCGAACGCTATAGGTTAATCGGCTGTCAAAAGCATTTCGCGCTGCTCTTCCCAGTCAACCGGGAAGCTCTTTTGCAGGCTTTTAAGCGTCATGTCCGTTGGCTGGCGGCCATCCAGGATTTTCTCAACAATCTCAGGCGACAATAAAGTCAGCCGCAGGATCCGGCTGATATAGGATGTGTTGATCTTTTCTGCTTTGGCGATTTCTTCGATTGTGGCGTATTGCCCGCTCTCAAGGAGCCGCTGCCACCGGAAAGCTCGGGCCAATGCTTTAACCATGGTGTTGTCTATCCGGTGGCGAGGCTTTTTCCAATCTGACCCATCTGGAGAAACCACCAGCTTCCGCCCTCCACGAACCGTGAAGGACATTGGAATGCTGACGGTCATCGTTTTCCCATCTGCGCTGAGCTTCGTCTGAGACATTAAGCGGCCTCACGATTTTTAAGGCTTGCCCTAATTTCGGCGACCAACGTTTCAAGGCCATCCATCCGGAATTTGATCTCCAATCCGCTCGGATGAACTTCTACCCGCTCGACCAACAACTGAAGGACCCGGGCTTGCTCATAAGGAAAAAGCTCATCCCAAATCGGATCCATATCCTGAAGAGCCTCTCGGACTTCGTTCTCCGATATTGTCTCGTCCTGTTTATGGGCCTCACGCCAGGTGGCGACGATGATTTCCGGCGCACGAAGCAAGCCCCGAACATGATCAATGACGGCAGCCTCGATTTCCCCAGCGGGGACACTCCGAACTATGCCGGGCGGGTTCTCACCTTTCAGAAGTCGAGACGCGACGTAATATCTGTATAGACGATTGTTCTTCTTTTTCGTATGGGTCGGCGTCATGGCCCGGCCATCAGCACCGAATATGATACCTTTGAGAAGAGCAGGAACTTGCCGACGAGAGTGGCCCGCCCGTCGCTGAGGATTCCGTTTTAAGATGGTGCGGACCTTGGAGATCGGCTCGAATGCGCCGTTGCTTAACGTCGCCACCATCCAGGTTT
>JABIPG010000012.1 GCA_018698795.1 Rhodospirillaceae bacterium | reverse complement strand
TGGGGCCGATTTCTTTGCGCACCCATTGCACCAGCTCCTTCTTCAACTCATCGGAGCTTTCGATTCCGGCGGTGAGTGTCACGTAGGCGTAGATGCCCTGACCCTTGATGTCGTGCGGCGCGCCGACGACGGCGGCTTCGGAGACGGCCTCGTGTGCGACCAGTGCCGATTCCACTTCAGCCGTGCCCATGCGGTGGCCCGAGACATTGATCACATCATCGACGCGGCCGGTGATCCAGTAGTAGCCGTCTTCATCGCGCCGGCAACCGTCACCGGTGAAGTAGAGACCTGGATAGGTGGCGAAGTAGGTGTCGATGAAGCGGTCATGATCGCCATAAACCGTTCGCATTTGGCCCGGCCAGGATTCTTTGATGCAAAGATTGCCGTCGTTGGCGCCGTGGATTTCGTTACCCTCGGCGTCAACCAACAATGGCTCCACGCCGAAGAACGGTCGCGTTGCCGAGCCTGGTTTCAAGGCCGTGGCTCCGGCAAGGGGCGTAATCAGAATGCCGCCGGTTTCTGTTTGCCACCAGGTATCGACAATCGGACATCGCTCATCACCGACAACGTGGTAGTACCATTCCCAGGCTTCAGGATTGATCGGCTCACCCACCGAACCCAGCAGGCGCAAGGTCTTGCGGCTGGTGCTTTTGACGAATTCGTCGCCGGCGCCCATCAGCGCACGAATCGCCGTCGGCGCCGTGTAGAAGATGGAGACATCGTGCTTGTCGCAAACCTGCCAGAAACGCGATGCATCCGGATAGTTGGGCACGCCCTCGAACATCACGGTCGTCGCGCCATTGGCCAGGGGGCCATAGACGATATAGCTGTGGCCCGTGACCCAGCCGACGTCTGCCGTGCACCAATAGATTTCACCATCGTGATAATCGAAGACGTACTCGTGGGTCATCGATGCAAACACCATGTATCCGCCAGTGGTGTGTTGAACACCTTTCGGCGTCCCGGTGGAGCCCGAGGTATAGAGAATAAACATCGGGTCTTCGGCGTTCATCTCTTCGGGTTCGCAATCCGTCGACGCGGCTGTGGTCGCTTCGTGATACCAAACATCGACTTCATCATTCCAGCCGATATCACCGCCAGTGCGTTTGACGACAAACACGGAGTGGACGCTATCGCAGGCTTCCAAAGCTTTGTCGGTGTTGGCCTTCAGCGGGATGGGCCGGGCGCCACGGATGCCTTCGTCGGCAGTAATCACGGCGACACACTTTGAATCATCGATCCGCTGCGCCAGCGCATCCGGTGAGAAGCCGCCGAAGACGATGGAATGGATCGCACCAATACGCGTACATGCAAGCATCGCATAGGCGGCTTCCGGCACCATCGGCATGTAGATACAAACCCGGTCACCGCGTTTAACGCCACGGTCTTTCATGGCATTGGAAAGCCGGCAGACCTCTTCGTGCAACTCCTTGTAGGTGATTTTCTTGTCATCGTTGGGATCGTCGCCCTCCCAGATGATGGCAATCTGATCTCCACGTTTTTCCAAATGTCGGTCGATACAGTTGTACGATGCATTCAGCGTGCCGTCCTCGTACCATTTGATCGATACGTCGGGCTTCATGAAGTTGGTGTTTTTGACCTTGGTGTAGTCCTTGAACCAGGTGATGCGTTTGCCGTGTTCGCCCCAGAACCCATCCGGGTCCTCGACGGAACGCTTGTACATCTCGAGATACTGGTCGTTGTTGCAAAGGGCCTGGGCTGCGAAAGCCTCCGGCACCGGGTAAACGTGTGCTTCGCTCATCTTGATCGTTCTCCCTTGATCACACGAAGCCGCGCGGCACCTCCCTACAGAACCCACGCGCTTCGAAAGCCTCGTTCTGCTTGCGCCAAATTATGGCAAAACATCTCGGATTCACAAGCTGGACGATGGTTTAGGCTATGTTTAGGGCGCGCTCGGAGGTGTTGGCAGGGAGATGTAAACATCACCCTCTTTTTCCACCGCCTCTAAGGCCATCAGGCTGGCGCCGCTACAGGGCCCCGAAACACAATAGCCGTCATCAATTCGAAACAGGGCGCCGTGCGTGGTGCAGATGATGTGCGTGCCTTCGCGATTGAGAAATTTGCCGGGTTTGAAATCAAGCGGCGCGCCAATGTGGGGGCAGGAATTGACGTAAACATGTAAGGCTTCATCGCGCCGAATCACCATAGCGCCGAAGCGCCCTTTCTCGGTTTCAACCAAGAAACCGTTGGAGCCGTTCTCCGGCACATCATCAAGCGCGCAAAGGCGCATTGGCTGGCCGCTCATTTACTATTCGGCGCTATCGGGCGGAAAAACCTTGCGCCACGCTTTGATGGTTACACTTTCGAACAGGCCAGCTTGATTGTACGGATCGCCAGCGGCAAAGGCTTCGGCGTCGGCCTTGTTGCCAAACTCCATGATGAGGATGGACCCGGTCATGCCTTCACCATCGTCCGTCAGCGTCGGCCCGGCAGCAACCATTTGGTCGCGATAATCGTCGAGGTAGGCGACGTGTGCTGGGCGGGTGGCTTGGCGCAATTCCATTGAATCGGGCTTGTCGACGCAGATGATGGCGTAATGCATGAAAAACTCCCCAAGAATTTGGCTGAAAATTTATCTAGGGTCTTTTCTAAAGATGGCAAGATTTTCGTCAAGCTCGCCGGCAGCCGTGGCCGGCAGAGAGCATACTGTGCCGCGGCAGACGTAGGCCGTCGCTTGAGCGTCGATTTGTTCTTTGAATTGTGCCGGATGACCATCGGGCAATATCGTACCCGGTGCTATCACTTGCAGAACTTGTGCCGGCAAAGAGCGCCCCGCGATGGCCTTCAAGAGCGTTGCCGTATCGGTCTTGGCCGCTTCGCCGATGACCACCACCTGTAGCGCTGCCATCAGGTCGTCGGCGGCGTTCATCATCGCTGCGGTGCCGATGGTTGGGGTTTGCGCTGTCGCACCGAACGCTTCTAGCGTCGCGCTTGCCAGCTTCCGCCAAGCCGCTTTGCCGGTGTGATAGTAAAGCCTGGCAAACAAAGATACGGCGCTTGAATTGCCGGCGGGGTTGGGGTCGTCGAATACCGGTTTCAGGCGGATTGGCGTGGCGACGGCTTGTTCGGCGTCGGCAAAAAACCCAGGCCCGTTTAGATCTTTGTGGTGCGTCGAGATCAGTTCAGCCCATGTTTCGGCCCGCCGGAGGTGCGCCACATCGCCGCTGGCTTCGAACAGGCTGATGGCGCTGTGCCCCATAGCGGTGATGGCGGAAAGAGTCGCCATCGGGCCACGTCGGACAGCCTGATCACCGACAACGGCGCTTTGGTGCATGCGGCCATCTGGTCCGATCAACGCCTGTATCGACGCGTCGAAAACCTCGGTGGCGAGCTGGGTCCAATCGGGGCGGCCAAAAGCAAACCCAGCTTCTGACAGGGCGCGGATCGCCAGCCCGTTGCCGTCGGCCAGAATTTTGTCGTCGCGTTTCGGGCGCGAACGCTGGGCACGCGCTGAGAACAGTTTTTTCAAAGCGCCAGGGACGGTTTCAGGGACGGTTTCAGGGTCGGTTCGGGTATCTTGGCGATACAATGTTCCCCATTCCGGCTCTGTCTCGCCGGGCGCGTTTTCCAGCGGTGCGACCGCATAGCCCGCGAAGAAGGCTTCGGCGCCAGAACCTAACACGGCTCGGATATCCGCCTCGCGCCAGCGATAAAAAGCGCCTTCGTGTTCTTCTCCTGTTGCGGTTAGGCTGTCGGCATCAAGGCTGGAAATGAATGCCCCATGCGGGTGGCGCAACTCACGAGTCAGAAAATCAATGGTCGCCGCGATGGCGTGCTCCAACTCCGGGTCCTTGGTTTCGCGCCAGATCTGTGTCAGCAGCCGAACCATGCCGGCGTTGACGTCGAGCATCTTTTCGAAGTGCGGCGTGTGCCAAAGCGGCTCCGTGGTGTAGCGGAAAAACCCGCCCCCCACGTGGTCGTACAATCCACCCCGCACCATTTCGCGGAGCGATAATTTGACGAAATCACCGATCGCCGCGTCGTTGCTGCGCAGATGCTGGCGCCACAGCAGCATAAGCGCCGGCCAGTTGGGAAACTTGGACGCTTCGCCGAAACCGCCGCTCAAGCTGTCGGCCTCGGCCATATAGGCTTTGGCGGCTTTGGCGCGATGCTTTGGTGTCACCTCGCCCGCTTGCGGGCGGTTGGCAGCAGCCAGCGCACGACCGACCATTGCCGCGTCCCGGATGACACCCTCAGGGTCCGACGTGTAGGCGTCGTTGACGCGGCGCAACACATCGGCAAAGGCGGGCATGCCGAGCCCCGCGTCTTTTGGGATATAGGTGGCGCCAAAGAACGGCTGTCCTTCATGGCTCAGGAACATGGTCAACGGCCAGCCGGTCGGCAGGTCCAGCATTGCGGCGGCGTTCTGGTAGATGAAATCCAGGTCTGGGCGCTCTTCGCGGTCGATCAGCACGGGCACGAACAATTCGTTGATTAACGCGGCGCTCTCGCCGCTGGCGAACGATTCGCGCTGCATCACGTGACACCAGTGGCAGGCCAGATATCCAATCGAGAGAAAGATCGGCCGGTTCAGCACTTTCGCCTCGGCCATCGCCTGCGGCCCCCAGGCCCGCCAATGCACGGCGTCGGCGGCGTGGCTTTGCAGGTAGGGGCTGGCTTCGGCGGCCAGCTGGTTGCCGCCTGGGAGTGCGGATGCGGCGCCCGGCAGCCAGAGCAACGCAATGGCCGCAAGGACCGGAAGGCGGATCAAGATTGTCCCATGGCTTGCAACGGCGAATCAGCGCCAATCGGGCGCGCCAGAAGACCTTCCACGGTTTCGTCGATCCTGGCGTCGCCGTGTACGACAGCCTGCACGGCGCGGCAAATTGGCATGTCCAGCACCAACCTATCAGCCAAGGCACTGATGGCCCCGGCTGTATCGACGCCTTCGGCAACCGAATTACGCTCGGCCAAAATTTCCTTGAGGGTCCGGCCTTGGCCCAGTGCGACGCCGAGAGAAAAATTTCGCGACTGCATTGCGTTGCAGGTCAGAGTCAAATCGCCGATGCCGGAAAGACCCATCAAGGTTTCCGGGTTGCCGCCCTTGGCGGCACAAAGCCTGGCCATTTCGACCAAACCGCGGGTGATCAATGTTGCGCGGGCGTTATCGCCAAGCCCGCAGCCTTCAACGATGCCGCAGGCAATCGCCAGAACGTTTTTGACGGCGCCGCCAATTTCCGCACCGATTAAATCAGAGCTGTGATAGGCACGGAACCGGGGTGTGCTGAGAGCCTCACTCAACTGATTTCCCAATGCCGCATCATTGCATGCGAGTGTCACACCTGTCGGAAGCTCACGCGCCACCTCAATGGCAAAAGTCGGGCCCGACAGGGCGGCGAGCGGTCGGCCCGGCAAAGCGGCTTCGGCGACTTCATTCATCAACGCGCCTGTGGCCATTTCGATGCCTTTGGCGCAAATCACCAACGGCGTGCCCTTGGCCACGTGCGGGGCCAGCGCTTCACATGTTGTACGAAGGAACTGCGATGGGACAACCAACAGCAAGGCGTCGGCCTTGGCCGCCGTGGCTAAATCGTCAGTGGCGGAAATTCCTGGATCTAATTCGACGTCGGGCAGAAACAACGTGTTGCGGTGTTGTGTATTGATGGCGTCCGCTACGTCGGCTTCGCGCGCCCATAGGGTGACGTCGCGGCCCGCTCGCTTGGCGACAGTGGCAAGCGCCGTGCCCCAAGCTCCGCCTCCAATGATATTTATTTTTTTCATACGTGGAGTATTACCCCCTCGGAGCCGCCCCTCCAAGAGGTCTTGAGCATTGTCCCGCCAATGTGATTGAAAGGACATTGACATAATACCAAATAGTATTATTTTATATGAAACCAAATGGTACTTTATTATGCAGCAATCACAGTGGAGCTTTGGAGGAAACATGATCAGCGTCGAACAGCCAGTTGATCCAGCCCCCGCCGTTCAAAATGCATTCCGCGCCCTGGCCGACCCGACCCGGCGCGATATTCTGACGCATCTAAGTCAGCACGACATGACGATCGGCGAGGTGGCTGGGCATTTCACCATGACCCGGGCAGCGGTGAAGAAGCATCTAAACGTTCTTCAAGAAGGCGGAATGATCTCCGTGCATCCGCGCGGGCGTGAGCGCATCAACAGATTAGAGCCAAAGGGCATCAAAACGGTGTCCGATTGGCTCACATACTTTGAGCGGTTCTGGGACACACACCTGCAAGCCTTGCAGTACGCCGTTGAAAAACAGGGAAACAAAAGATGAGCAACGTGACAACCATCAGCAAGACAGTGTTCTTCAATGCCTCACGCGATACGGTATGGTCGTATCTGACGAAAAAGGAAAAATTGGCGGTTTGGTTTCATCCCACAGAAAAGGATCTGCATGCGGATGAAGACTATGTTTGCCTGGCAACGGGCGAAGATGGAGAGCCCGCGCGGAAAATCTGGGGCCGGGTGCTGGAAATGAACGAACCGGAAAAACTTGTCATGACCTTCATTATCGATCCGTTCGAAGGTGCCGAAACAACCGTCACATGGTTGCTGGAAAGCGCCGCAGGGGGCACCCGGTTGACATTGCGCCACCAAGGAATCGCCGAAGCCACCGGGCCCGCCGCGCTGCCATTCCTGACCGCCCTCGACCAAGGATGGGATCGACATCTTGATGGGTTGCGTAGCGCCGCTGCGCAATGAGCCTAGGCTTTGACGCCGGCGAAGGCGGCTTTCGGCGCATCAGGGTCGAGCGGCCACCGAGGCCTGGGTTTGAAGTTGAGGTTGTCGGTATGCCCGAGGCGTAGGTGCTCCAACCCAGCCCAAGCGACCATGGCGCCGTTGTCGGTGCAAAGCTCGATGGGTGGTGCCGCGAAGCCGAGACCTTTGTCATCCGCCAATGTTTCCAGCTGGCTGCGCAATGCGACATTGGCGGCCACGCCCCCAGCGACCACAAGCGGACCGCCGCCCGGGTGATCGTCCAAAAACATATCGATGGCGTTACCGCATCGATCAACCAATGCATCGCCCGCGGCTTGTTGGAACGACGCGCAGAGGTCGGCCATATCGCCGTCCTGCAACTCGCCTGGTGGCAAGCCTTCAATAGTTTGTCGAACTTTGGTTTTCAGGCCGGAAAATGAAAAATCACAGCCGGGGCGTCCTTTCATGGGTCGCGGCAGATCGAACCGAGCGGGATTGCCGTTCCGTGCCCAGCGTTCGACCGCCGGACCGCCCGGATAGCCCAGCCCCATCATCTTGGCGGTTTTGTCGAAGGCCTCACCCAGCGCGTCATCTATGGTGGTGCCGAGGCGGTGGTATTGGCTGACGCCCTCGACGCTGAGTATTTGGCAATGACCGCCGGAGACCAGCAGCAATAAATAAGGAAATGCAATCTCGCCGCCGGCCTCATCGCCGGAAAGCCGCACGGTCAGCGCATGGGCTTCGAGGTGGTTGACGGCGACAAACGGCAGATCGCGCGCATATGCCAATGCTTTGGCTGTCATAACGCCGACCATAACCCCGCCGATCAATCCCGGCCCGCCGGTTGCGGCAACGCCATCCAGGCTATCCCAACTCATGTTCGCCTCAGTCATGGCTTCGGCGACAATACCGTCAATGGCTTCGACGTGGGCGCGCGCTGCGATCTCGGGCACGACACCGCCATAAGGTCGATGCTCGTCCAACTGCGACAGCACAACGTTTGACAATATCCGCGCGCCGCCGTCATCCGTGACCACGGCTGCTGCGGTCTCGTCACAGCTGGTTTCAATCCCCAAAACGATCATGTATAAGCCAATTCTTCCATGCCGCCGACCATAAGACGGCGCACCGAAGCACGCTAGCTTTGAATGAGAACCAAGGAACCGCCATGAACGCCGCACCACTTCTACGAATTGGCACCCGGGGCAGCCCGTTGGCCATGGCCCAAACTCATGAGACCCGGAACCTGTTGGCTGCGGCGATTGCGGATCTGGCCGCACCTGATGCCATCGAAATCATGGAAATCAAAACCACCGGCGACGCCATTCTGGACCGACCGCTTGCGGAAGTGGGCGGCAAGGGATTATTCACCAAAGAGCTGGACGTGGCGCTTGTGGACGGCCGCGTCGATATCGCGGTGCACTCCATCAAAGACGTAGAGACGTTCTTGCCCGAAAGCATTGAGCTGGCGGCTTTCCTGGAGCGCGAAGACCCGCGCGATGCTTTTCTTTCGTTAAACGCGCCGACCCTGGCCGAACTGCCGCCCGGCAGCGTCATCGGCTCGGCGTCGCTACGACGGCAGGCGCAAATTCTCAATCGAAGACCTGATCTCAAAGTGACCTTGTTGCGCGGCAATGTGCAGACCCGGCTCGGCAAATTGGCCGACGGCGTGGTCGATGCAACGTTGCTGGCTTATGCGGGGCTCAGACGATTGGGGTTGGCCGACAAGGCGAGTGCCGTACTGTCGCCGGAAGAAATGCTGCCGGCGGTTGGTCAGGGCGCCATCGGCATCACTTGCCGGGCAGACGATACGCGGGTGTTGGATTGGCTGGCCGCTATCAACCACGCCGAAACGCAAATCCGCGTCACGGCTGAGCGGGCGCTATTGGCGGCGTTGGACGGCTCGTGCCGTACGCCCATCGGCGGCTTGGCGGAGATCGATGGTGATCGCTTGCGGTTGCGCGGGTTGGTGGCGCGCGAAGATGGTTCGGAAATGTTCGAAACCGAGCGAAATGGTGCTGTCGCAGATGCGGTTGCACTTGGCGACGACGCCGGGCGTGAACTCCGTGGCCGCGCCGGCGACGATATATTTGGTTGAGGGGATTGGCCCGTGAGGGTTCTCGTCACCCGTCCCGAAGAAGATGCAGCAACCTTACTTGGGGCGCTTGCGGCACGCGGTATTGAGGCGATCTCGACGCCACTGCTTACCATTGCGTATGTCGACGCACCGCCGCTCGACTTGGCTGGCGTGCAGGCGCTTTTGTTGACAAGCGCCAATGGCGCGCGAGCTTTCGTCCGAAACAACTCGGCCCGCGATATCAAGGTCCTTGCTGTCGGCGACGCAACGGCAAGGACGGCACGAGAGCTTGGGTTTTCCGATATTTCTTCGGCAGGCGGAGACGTGGATGATCTCGCTGGCATGGCCGTCCAATTGCTCAATCCCGCAGATGGCGCACTGCTGCATCCGGCGGGCAGCAAGGTCGCTGGGGATTTGGCAGGATTGTTAGCGGAGAAAGGGTTCTCGTATCGGCGCGAAGCGATGTATAGCGCGCGCACGGAAACTGAACTGCCGGCTGCAGCGCGTGATGGACTGGCGGTTGGAGAAATCGACGGCGTGTTGATTTATTCGCCACGCACCGGCGACACATTCAAGCGTTTGGTCGAAGCCGGTGAGTTGGCCAGTTCGCTGAGGCGGGTTAGGGCCTTTTGTCTCAGCGCCAATGTCGCAAACGCCGTAGCCGATCTGCCTTGGGCGGAAATTTTGACAGCTGCCCAACCGGAGCAAACGGCATTGCTGGCTTTGTTCGATGAGACGTGACAAGAGAGAAAGTGGCCGCTGGGTTCGGCCCGATGAATCTGCTATAGGAAGTCAGGCAAGGTAACGGAGTAAGCGATGGCGCGAACCGCGAAGACCTCGACCGGCGGCACTCGAAAGACAAGCACGGTGAAATCGTCTCCTGTGCCGGACACATCGATTGAAGATAAAACCGGAGCAAGCTCTGAACCAGAGCCCGCCCCTGAGCCAGCCCCTGAGCCCAATCGGTCCGGCGGTGTCAGATGGATCGTGTTTGTGTTGATCATCGCTTTGGGCGGTGGTGCGGCCTATCTGAGCTATCCGCAATGGTATCCCGAGATCGCCGACAAAATCCCCGGGTTGCCGAAATTTGAAGCCGAAGACCCGCGCGTCCCCAATTTGAGCGAGCGCATCGCGGCACTGGAAACGCAGGCCGGCGCCAACTTGGCGAAGGACGAGACCATTGCACGGCTGGAAAAAGAACGAGAACGACTGAGCGCGGATTTAAACAAAGCGCTGGCGCGGCTGGAGACGGTCGAAAAATCCATGGCGTCCGTGCGGGAGATGGCTGAAGCGGCGGCTCGCGTCGAGGAGACGGCGGCGGCGAAAGATTCATTGCAAGCGCTAAGCGATCGTCTTGCTACGCTGGAAGTCACCAAGTTATCCGACGGTGGCGCGATCACCAATGAACAAATATCGGCGCTACAAGCGGCTCAGGCGGAGACTCAAAAGCTGGACGATCGGATGGCGCAACTGGAGAAATCGCAAGCCACCGCGACATCTGCCCGCGACACCTTGGTCGGTGTGGAACAGCGGTTGGCCGCGGTCGAAAAGCGGCCCTTGTCCTCCGGCGCCGATGATGCCTCTCGCGCCGCTATTTTGCTGGCGGTCGGCCAGTTGCGGGACACAGCGCGGTCCGGTAGCGCATATGTGCGCGAATATGACGCGGTAAAAGCCCTGGCGGGTGACGATCCCGGAATCGGCGCAGCATTGCTGGCGCTCGGAAAATCGACCAAAACCGGTGTTCCGACGCTCACCGTTTTACGCGATGAGTTCGCCGAGATGGCGGGGCCAGTCGTTGCCAAGGCCCGCAGACAAAACGCCGAGGGTTGGCTTGCGAAGGTAATGGCTCGGGTGG
>JABIPG010000103.1 GCA_018698795.1 Rhodospirillaceae bacterium | reverse complement strand
CTGTAGGGCATCCCACATTGCACCGCTGTCAATTTTGGGCAGAAATTGAGTTTCCGCGCGCCCCATCGACGACCACGAACGTTGGCTTATCCCAGCCAGAAACCGGGCGGCGACGCCGCGTCCCTCGGCAAGCCAAACTTCGAAGGACCGCAGATCGGACCGCGCCAACCAAGCGTCCAGTTTTTCGCCCAAAACAACCTGTTCCACGATAGCCTCAAGGGAGACGGCAACCGCCTCGACAGCGGCGCCATCAACGCTCGGTTGAGAGAACAGTTGAAATGGCGCATTTTGCCCGAAGGTCGCCACCTGCATGCGGTCTTTCAAGGCCATGACCTGACGCAGCGGCTCGGGCTCGAGTTCCTTTTTGTCGCCGAGTTGCCAGTCCATGAGAATCCGCAGACAATGTTCGCGCGCGTTTTCAGCCAGCACAATAAGTTCTCGGGCGCGGCGCCGCGGGATGTCTTCGTCATCGGCAGAGATCGCCTGCTCGCAGGCGGATGCCGCCACAGCGGCCTGCGCGCCGCCGCACACACTGAATAGCAACGGCACTGTCGTGACCACCTCATCCGGCGTTTTGCCGGCAAACACTTGGGCCAAATCGCGGGGCCGGGTTGAGCTGACGCGCACGCCCGCGCGCCGCTCGATATCAACAATGATTTTGCCCTCGATGCTCATGCCGATGGCTCGGGTTGTGATTTTTCGCGACCGCGCAGGAACTGCCGCCGGCTGACGTCGGCGGGCTGCGCATGGGGTAGCTCACCACGCCAGATCATTTGCATATCCGCTTCCGGGTCGTCCTGGTTTTCGATCTTGTCCGGCGTATCAATCACCTGGGCCAGCGCAGCCTCGGCAGTCAGCACGGCGCTTTCCTGATCTTCAAATTCAAACACCGGCGAAAACAACGAACACATCAGATAAGGACCAATATCGTCTTCATGCGCCGCGATGAACTCAAACGTTCCGGCAGGAAACCGGAATGAATGTTTGGAGCCGACCTTCATCGGCTCGACAACGCCGTCGTCCGCCGGCAGCGCCATCAAGTTCATGAACCACGGCGTCAGCATAACGCCAAACCAGAAATCCGCGTGACGCCTAAAACCAATGGCGCGCACACTCAGGGCCCGATTGACCACGGGCAGGCCCGCCATCCGATTGTCGTGGATGGCAGTGAAGGTATCCACCAGCCTCATTTCCAGGTCCTGTACCTGTGTCATTACTCATCGGCCCTTTGTGGGTTTCAGGCGTCAATCACCATAAAATCGTTTTTCGCACCGTCGCAGTTGGGGCAGGTCCAGTGATCGGGCAATTTGGCAAATGGTGTTCCGGCAGGAATTTGCCAATAGTCGTCGCCATCGGTCGGATCGTAGACATGCCAACAAATCTTACACTCCAAGATACTGGCATCTTCAAGCTTGGCGTTGTCTCCTCCGTAGGAGCCACCGGAAAATGACAGGTTCACCGGTAGACATCCAGAATTTCGGCTAGCCGCTCGGCGCTGTCGTCGATGTCTTCCTGCGCCGCATGAACGACCTCGGGCATATCCACCACCTCAATCGAGTTCAGGATGATGGCATCTTGCGAATTGAAATACTGCACCCACCAGACGTTCCGTGTGCCGGCACTTGAAATGCGGCAGTTGCCGTATCCGCGCGACAAAATGATGGTGCCGCCAGCACCCAGTTTGTCGTGAAGATAGCCCAAATCCTGTTCCGTCTGCGGCAACAAAGTCAGATTGATGACGTGGGTCGGATCGCCGGGTCGGTAGGAGGCGACTTTGTCCGCCAATTCCGACAACAGCGACGGCGCATTGAACACGCCTTCCGGCAGTTGGGTATCCAACGGCGCGACAGCCGCGGCGGCGGAGGCAAAAATCCGCTCGCGCACACTGTCGGGAGCGTCGGCGACTTCGATACGGTCATCAACAAGAGTGCCGTCGTCGGCCATGATCAACACCCGCCACACCCCGGCCAGCACCGATTCCTGGGCCTGAACATTGGCGCCGCATACGATGGAGACCTCGCCTTCGCCGAGAATCTGGTTCACCAACCCCAAGTCCTTTTTCGGCAGGTCGTTAAGCCCGACAACCGCCGAAGCGCCGCCGACCTTGAAGGTCTGCAGGGCTTGAAGAAGTTCATCGAGCCGTGCCTTGCCGGCCTCCATGCCCAGCGTGTCTTCCGGTTCCGGCGCCACGGGCCTGGCAAACGTCGCCATGTCGCGCGGCATTTCCATGTAATCGAGGTCGCCCCCGTCTCCACCTCCGGGCTGGCTTCCGGGTCCGAAGGCAGGCTGGATATAATCTGAAGTCATAACGATTCCCCTAATGTCAGTGAACGGCGTCCGCGCCCGCACCGCTGTCGGTTCGCGGAAACTCGAACGACGGCGGCGAGCTTGGCGTGCGCGCCAGAATTTCAGAAATCTCCCGCAAATAATCGGTCCAATCGAGCACCCGTGAGATGACGCCCAAGTACGCACCCTCGCGCAAGAATACCAACGACGGAAAGGCTGTGAACCGAAAGCGCGCCTGCAGTGCTCGTTCGTCTTCCGGCGCTGCAATAGCCGGCGTCAACCGGCCCTCGAAGGCCTTTACCAATTCGGGCAAAATGACCGCCACATCGTGCACCTCGCCCAAGCGCTTGTAATCGCCCGATACCATCAGCACCACGTCGCCATGGGATTGGGCAAAGGCGTCGAGCCCGGCTTCATCAACCACGGTGATCGCTTCGCGTTCGACAATACCGTCCATCAAGGGTGAAAACATCAGTGGCTTCCTTCATCTGGAACGTCAGTTGCGGGCGGCGGATTGTCTGCCGCCCGGACAATGTCGGCGAACAGGTGGTCAAAATCCGCGGGACTGGGCACAGCGCCGGCCTCGGCCCCGGACATCGCCATGTTCAAGGCGCTCAAGGCATCGGTGATTTTCGCTGCGTCATCGGGCGTCAGCACCTCGCGCGCAGCACCCAGAAACACCATCAACCAGGTCCCAGTCGGTTGTTCGCCGACCAGCATGGTATCGACTTGGCGGCGCTCGCCATCGACTTCACAGACCGCCGAGCCGGTCATCGACGTGACGACCCGCATGGGAATGCCTATGCACATCAGGCGCTCTCCCCCTCGGGTTGAGATTGCGGGACATCAGCCAAAACCATTTCGATTTCGCGCTCGAAATCCTCGGGCGCTTGCCAACGCTCGTCGGCGAGAAGGCGTTCGTCACCTAACCGGCAGGCGGTGTCCTCGTCGGGGCGCTCCTCTTCATATCGCCCCAAAAGCATGACCTCGCAGCCGATGGTGGTCTCGGGCGGCAGCGCCACATCGCGCTTAGTCGCTTGAACGCCGAACCCGGCCAGATAGTCGAGCACCAAGTCGATGCAGGGGCCGATTTGCGCCTTCAGTTCGGGGCGCAAGCTACCGCCGAAATCTTCCAGCTCCACCGGCTGCACACCAACCAACAACAGCTGCTCGGGTGCGTCATCGCACATCTCGGCCATGGCGAGAACTTCTTGGAAACCGGTCTGGTGCAGGCTGATTTTCTTGGCGCCCAAAAACTTCGGCACCTCATCGCCCTCTACCCGCTTCATGGTGCCCGGCGGCAAGCCATAGTCGACGGCGTCGAAAACCACCAAAATATCGGCGTCGCGTACGTGCTGAACCAGGTAAATGCCCTGCGTGCCGCCATCCATCAAGGTGACGTTGTCGGCGAATTCGTAGTGCTGATGCAAGGCCTCGACGGCGCGCACACCAAATCCCTCGTCGGCCCACAAAAGATTGCCGATCCCCAAAATCAAAACACTGGGCGTTTGCGCTACAGTTGACGAATTCATCCGCATTCCCCTGCATTAACCACCAAGCCGATTTTCGTTCGATGCTTGCTGGCGGCTTATGTCTCAGGGCTTCCAATCCGCAAGTTCCGGGCCAACTCCCATTCGGCAATGAATCGTTTGATTCCAATATGTTCCTAATTGCACTACCTTGTAAAATGCAAAGTATTCTTCCATTTTTTCTTTTTATTGTAAATTATTATTCCGTTTTAGTCTTACGCCTGCCCAGAAACTCATCCTGTTCCGCCGCGCCGCCGATGAACCGGAAACTATCTTTCCATTCATTACCTGCTTTCGGTCGTGAGCCCGCAGAGCCGATCAGAAACATGGGCTGATACTGGCTGGTATTCTCACCGCTACGGAGTCTCAGAGAAGCCGCAGCAATCCGCCGAATGATCTGACCATTCAAGATCAGATGTCCGCCACAGCCTTAGGATCAGACGAAATCTAGCCGCGCGGTGTTCGGCAGCTATTAGCCGAGACTGTTGAAGAAGTCCTTTGATTTTCAGGTATCGCCGTGATTCTCTCGTTTTGTCAGGAATGAGGGGATTTTGACGATGATGGGTGAGGCTGTTGGTCTTCAAGACCGTCTTTTCTATGAATTTG
>JABIPG010000143.1 GCA_018698795.1 Rhodospirillaceae bacterium | reverse complement strand
TGGCGAGGCGCCGGGTAACTTCGACATTCATGCGCCGGTAGGCCATCAATGGGTTGGCCTCGGTTTCGTTCATGACATGGGTGCGAGCCGCCAAATGGATGACGCCATCGACGCCGTTGAGCGCGTCGCGCCACAGCGTGCCCGGGCTTAAGTCCCCGACGTTGATGCAGCGGACGCCTGCGGGCAGATGCGGCGCGTCGTCGGTGCGGGTGGCGGCGATAACTTCGTGTCCGGCATCGACCAGCATCGGACACAAGTGCTGACCGACGAACCCGGTGGCTCCGGTGACCAGAACCTTCACGATGCTTCTCCTCCGACCCGTTGCAATGCAGCCATCATATCCCGCGCTTGGGCCTCGCGGCTATGGCTGGGTGCGGCCGCGAGGCTGGCGGCCGCGAGACGCTTCAGTTCCGAGGGTTCTTGGTGCAAGCGGCGCACGGCATCGGCGAGCGCGGCCGGGTCTTCAGCCGGCACATGCAGCCCGGCGTCGTCTTTCTCTAAAATTTCACTGGCTTCACCCGCAGGCGAAGCCATCAACACCGGCAACCCCATGGCCATGGCCTCGAACATCTTGGACGGAATGACGTCGCGGAAGACGTCTGAGTTTTTCAGATGCACCAATGCGACATCGCAAAGGCTCCAAACCGCCGGCATGCGATCCTTTGGCTGGCGCTCGAGAAAAATGACGTTCTCGAGACCGCGTCGTTTTGCTTCGGCTACTAGGTCGTCGCGTTCAGCGCCGCCACCTGCTAACAAAAAGGCGATGGCGGGCGTGTCTGCGAGTTGCTCGGCCGCATCGAGCACATTGGAAAGCGCGTGCGCCATGCCGTGCGTGCCCACGTAGCCGACCACGAACTTACCCGCCAATCCGGTCTCGGTGGCGAGATCCGTGTCGCGCTCACGCGGGCCGTAACGCCAGGTATCGACGCCATTGATGACGACGTTGATTTTGTCGGCATCAATGCCGCGCTCGACCAAGTTTTGTTTGAACGCGTGGGTGAGCGCGACCACGGCGGCGGCGCGCCGATATAAAAACAGCTCCAGTTTTTCCATCAACCTGAGTCCCAAACTCGGGCGCATGGCGCCGACGGCGACGATGGAGGCCGGCCACAGGTCGCCCAGCTCAAACACGAACGGCACGCGCCTGACCGCGCCCAAGGCCCAACCGCCGACGGCGGCGAAAAATTGCGGTGAGGTGGCGGCGATGATATCGGGGCGGCGCTCGAACAACCCGGCACCAAAGGCACTGACCATGAAGCTTAGGAAGTCGAGCATGCGTTTCACGGTGCCGCGGTTGGCGGCCATGTAGGTTTTGACCCGGACAATGCGAAGCCCGTCCATTTCCTCGACGGAGCGCCAGCTATTGCGGTACCCGTCATAGAGGCGCCCTTCGGGGAAATTCGGCGCGCAGGTCAAGATTGTCACCTCATGTCCCCATTTCGCCCAGTAGCACGCACGTTCGTAGACCCGGGTGGCGGCGGCGTTGGTCTCCGGCGGGAAGTTTTCAGTCAGGAACAGGATTTTCATGCCGCCGTTTTCAATCCGTGGGGCCGCCCTTGGCAAGCAAGAACAGCAGCAGTGCGACCGCTGCTGCTGCCCCGGAAACAGCCGGCCACGGCAACCCGCGCATGGCGACCAGGGTCAGGGCAATCAGGAAAATATTGGCGACCATGATGATGCCGCTGACTTGATCGTGGCGGAGCCCGCTTTGCACGGCGAGCTGGTAGAAATGTTCGCGGTGCGCCTCCCATATCTTTTCGCCGCGAAGCAATCTGCGCCCCAAGGTGATGGTTGCATCTGCCAGAAAGTAGGCCGGCAGGATGATTGCGGGTGCGGGGTATCCGGCCGCCGCCAGGCCCAGCAATAACCAGCCCAGCAGAAAACCCAAGGGGATGGAGCCGACGTCGCCCAGAAAAATTTTCGCCGGATGCCAATTCCAGCGCAAAAAGCCAACGGACGCGGCAGCGACGCTCAACCCAAGCGCCAGCCAGGAGACATCAAGCTTGCCGACTTTGGCGGCGACGAAAACGCCCATGCCGATGCCCGCGCTCTGTACGCCGGCAATGCCGTCAATGCCGTCCATGAAATTGAACAGGTTGATAAACCAAATCCAAAGCAGCGCGGCCAAAAGCAGATCGACCATTGGCGGCAGCCAACCGCCGAACACAGGACCGGTGAATGGCGCTAGAGAAAGTACGACCGCGACCATGGTGGCTTGCGCCAAAAGCCGCACTGCCGGCCCCAGGCTGCGCACGTCGTCAATCCACGATACCACGGCCAAGAAGATAGTGCCGCCAACAACCACCAATAAACCATCCGGTGTACCGGGCATGAATTGCTCAATCAGCAGCCATGCCGGCAGCAGCGCGGCAAGCACGGCGATGCCGCCGCCGTGTGGGGTTGGAGAGCCGTGACTGGAACGATGATTGGGGTGATCGAGAATGGCGTGCCGGGTCAAAATTCCGACCAAAAGCCGTGTTCCAAGATAGGACAAGAAGAACACAACGGCGGCCATAAGCGTGGCCATTGGCAAAGCGAAGGAAGTCATCATGGCCGCAGTCTAGCGCCCGGTACCGGTTAGCCCAAGCACGGCGAGGGCAGATGTGAAAAAACCAGTTGCGGGAAACAACTAGCTACGACCGTAGGTGTCTTCCAGGCGAACGATGTCATCTTCACTGATATGATCGCCAGATTGCACCTCAATCAAATGCAAGGTCTCAGCACCCGGGTTTTCCAAACGATGAGATGCGCCTTTCGGAATGTAGGTGGATTGGTTGGGGCCCAGATCGAAAGTTTCATCATCGTTGGTGACCCGCGCGGTACCGGCAACGACGACCCAATGCTCTGCGCGGTGGTGGTGATACTGTAAGCTGAGTTTGGCGCCCGGATTGACACCGATTCGCTTCACCAGATAGCCGCTGCCGCCCTCCAGGTTCTGATAGTGGCCCCATGGCCGATAGACGCGGGTGTGGCTGATGGTTTCCTTATACCCGGCGGAATCGAGGGCAGAGACCAAGTCCTTGACTTCTTGTGCGCGGTCTTTGGGTATCACCAATATGGTGTCATCGGTGGCGACAATGACCAGATCATCGACGCCGAGCACCGCCACCAGAGGCTTTTCAGATCGGATGTAATTGCCATGAGCATCGAGCACGATTGCCCGGCCCTCGACTACATTGCCGTCGTCGTCCGCGTCACCCAAGGACCAAAGATTGGCCCATGAGCCGACATCACTCCACTGTGTGGCCAGCGGCACCATGGCCGCGCGGTCGGTTTTCTCCATTACCGCGTAATCGACGGAGATCGCTGGCGCACAAGCGAAGGCGGCTTCATCAAGGCGGAAGAAATCCAAGTCCCGCTCGCCCTCCTCCATAGCGGCCCGAGCGGCCATCTCGACCTTGGGGTGAAATTTTTTGATTTCGTTGAGATAGTCCTGTGCCCGAAAAACGAACATGCCGGAATTCCAATGGTACCCACCTTCGGCAAGGTACGCTTCAGCCGTTGCGCGATCAGGTTTTTCGACAAACCGCGCGACATGCCAACCAGTTTCGCCACATGCCTCGCCTTGCTTGATGTAGCCGTAGCCGGTTTCGGGTCGGTCGGGCGTGACGCCAAACGCCAGGAGATAGCCTTCAGCAGCCAACTCGACCGCGGACTCGACGCAAGCGTGAAACGCGTTGAGGTCGGTGATCACGTGATCCGACGACAGCACCAGCAGGATGGCGTCCTCATCGTGCTCGAGACAGCGGATCGCCGCTGCGGAGATAGCCGGCGCCGTTGAGCG
>JABIPG010000175.1 GCA_018698795.1 Rhodospirillaceae bacterium | reverse complement strand
GGAACGGTCACGTCATGCGTACCCATATAGGCCGCTATATCGACATTCAGATGTTTAGCCAACTCGCGGAAACCGGCGGTCTGAGCGCTCAGGCGCGCGGGGTCTTGGCCGCCTTCATCCCTATTCTCATCTAGGGTCGCAGCGAGCCCGTCAGCCAACAAACCAAGGGCCTCGGTCTTGGCCAACAGTACGCCGAAATCAGCCATGGCGGCGTCCGTCGGCGGCTGACCCAGCATGCGCAATTGTGCGGCCATCGCGCCGGCCTTGGCCGACGTGCCAAGTGCGTCTTCGATGGTCCGCATGGGAATGGAAATCTCCGCCATGGCGTTGCCGATATCACCCAGCAGGTTTCCGGCGGGCACCCGGCAATCGGTGAGCGCAATGCCGCAATGCGGAGACGGTTTGAGGAAATCGATCTCAATTCCCGGTGTTCGTTTGAACCCCGGCATATCGCGCTCAACCAAGATGGCGGAAAACTGTTTGCGGCCATCATCCTCATCGGTGATCGCCAGAACAACAAACAGACCCGCCAGCGGCCCATTGGTGAGATAGGCTTTCTCGCCGTTCAAAACGTAATCACCGCCATCCAGCCTGGCTGTCGTCTTCAGGTGTTTTGGGTGTGCGCCGACACCGGGCTCTGAAATGGCGAGCGTGAGCGTCGTTTCGCCGGATGCCAGCTTGGGCAGCCACCGGGCGCGTTGGCCGGCTGTTCCCAACCGCACCATATGCAAGCGTGCGTTCATGCAATGACACAGCCATGTCAACGTCACGCCCATGACGCCGCCGCGCTCATTTAGTCGCCGGGCAGCGACCCCGAGCGCACGGTAACCGCCGCCGATACCGCCGAATTCCTCGGGTAATGACAAGCCCAACAGGCCGCTTTCCCTCAGCCCTTGCCAGACAGCGGGCGGAAAATCACTCATCTCGGACCACCCGTCCAGGCCCGTCATATAGCTGTCAACAAAACCGTCAACACGCACGCATATTTCTGCATGCTGCTCTTCAAAATCACGCATCTGTCAATCTTATGGAGCACTGGCACACAAGAAAAGGGTTAAGCCCCCAACAACCCCGTGGGCGTTTCAGCACGCGGAATTGGCGCCAGATTTGGAGCAGGCGGCGTTGACGTTGGTCATGGCGCGGCGCAGTCTTGGCGAGGTATGGGGATAGGAAATTGAATTGATCATAGGGAGTCGAACATGGCCATGGACCCGGAAACCTTCAACCAACTGCTTGATGCCATCCGGCGTTTCGTCACTGAGCGGCTGATGCCCTTGGAGCATCAGGTCGCCAACGACGACGCTGTCCCCGACGAGGTGAAACGCGAGATGGCCGAGATGGGCTTGTTCGGCCTGACTATCCCCGAAGAGTACGGCGGCATCGGCGTCACCATGGAGGAAGAGGCGCAAATCTGCATGGAACTGGGCCGCACGTCACCGGCGTTCCGATCCGTGTTCGGCACCTCCATCGGCATCGGTTCGCAAGGTATTTTGATGGATGGCACGGATGAACAGAAACAGAAATACCTGCCCAAAATTGCCGTCGGCGAATGTGTGGCGTCGTTTGCATTGACGGAGCCTGACGCCGGGTCCGACGCAGCGCACCTTAAAACCACCGCCATTCGCGACGGCGACGAGTATGTTTTCAACGGCACCAAGCGCTTCATCACCAATGCGCCAAGCGCCGACATCATGACCGTCATGGCGCGCACCAACCCCGACATCGATGGCGCCGGCGGCGTGTCGTCGTTCATTGTCGAGCGCGGCACGCCGGGGTTGTCGTTCGGCAAGCCGGAAAAGAAAATGGGTCAGCAGGGTGCGCATATTTGTGACGTCATCTTCGACGACTGCCGCGTGCCCGCCGAAAACCTGATCGGCCACAAGGAAGGCGTTGGGTTCAAGACCGCCATGAAAGTGTTGGACCGAGGCCGGATCCATTTGGCGGCGGTGTGCGTCGGCCACGCCCAGCGCGCCATGGAAGAGGCGCTGGCTTACGCCTGTGAGCGCAAACAATTCGGCCAACCGATCGCCGATTTCCAGCTTGTGCAGGCGATGCTGGCGGATACCAAAACCGACATCTACGCGGCACGTTGCATGACGCTCGACGCGGCGAAAAAGCGCGACGCCGGCGACAATGTTTCGACCGAGGCGGCCTGCGCCAAGATGTTCGCATCTGAAATGTGTGGACGCGCCGTCGACCGGGCCGTGCAGGTGTTCGGCGGGTCCGGCTACGTCGCCGACCATGGTGTCGAGCGCATGTACCGCGACGCGCGGCTGTATCGGATTTACGAAGGCACCACGCAAATTCAGCAGATCGTCATCGCGCGCAACATGATCCGCGAATGGCGTGATAGTTTGTGATGCTGTTGATGACAATGAAAAATAAAGCAATATATTGACATATTTTTTAAATCCAGGATGATGTGCCAACGCAACACCGGAGACGGGAGAACCATGACATGCGAGGTCTAGACGATAAGGTCGCCATTATCACCGGCGGCGGTGGCGGCATCGGTGGCGCCACTTGCAAACGATTCGGCGAAGAAGGTGCGAAGGTCGCAGTTTGGGACATCAACATGGATTCCGCCGAAGCCACCGCCAGCGCCATTGCGCAGGCTGGCGGCACGGCGCAGGCCTTTGCTTGCGATATCGCCGATTACGCCGCCGTGCAGGCCGCCGTGGCGGCGACCGAAAGCGCGCTCGGCCCTATCGGCGTGTTGGTCAACAACGCGGGCTGGGATGTGTTCAAGCCGTTCTTGAAAACCGATCCCGCCCTTTGGGAGAAAATCATCGCCATCAACCTGATGGGCGCTATTCATACCCAGCATGCGGTATTGCCGGGCATGGCGGAACGCGGGGCGGGGCGCGTGGTCAACGTAGCGTCCGATGCGGCGCGGGTAGGCTCGAGCGGTGAATCGGTTTATTCAGCCTGCAAAGCCGGCATTGTCGGGCTATCCAAAACCCTGGCGCGTGAGCACGCGCGCCAAGGTATCACTTTTAACGTGGTCTGCCCGGGCCCGACGCAAACGGCTTTGTTGGAAGATGTCTTGAACGAATCTTCCAACCCGGAAAAACTGTCGGAAGCCTTCCGCCGCGCCGTGCCCATGGGCCGGCTTGGCCAGCCCGACGATTTGCAGGGCGCCATTGCCTTTCTCGCCAGCGACGACGCGTCGTACATCACCGGACAGGTGATCAGCGTGTCGGGCGGCCTAACCATGAACGGATGAGGACTACCATGGATTACAAAGATATTCTCTACACAGAGAAAGACGGCGTCGCCACCATCACCATCAACCGCGAAGACAAATACAACGCCTTTCGCGGCGAGACCGCTGAAGAAATGATCGATGCTTTCAACGTTGCGGGCTGGAACAAAAACATTGGCGTCGTGGTGTTGACGGGTGCAGGCGACAAAGCCTTTTGCACCGGCGGCGACCAATCCGCGCACGGCGACGAAGAAACCGGGTCGGGCTACGGCAAACGCGGCACGCTGGGCTTGCCGGTTGAAGACCTGCAAACCGTCATTCGTGACATCCCAAAACCCGTCATCGCCCGCGTGCAGGGTTTTGCCATCGGCGGCGGCAATGTGTTGGCGCTGCTCTGCGACCTCACAATCGCGTCCGATAAAGCGCAGTTCGGCCAGGTCGGCCCGAAGGTCGGTTCCGTCGATCCGGGCTTCGGCACCGCTCTTTTGGCGCAAACCGTGGGCGAGAAGAAAGCCCGCGAAATCTGGTATCTCTGCCGGCGGTATACCGCCGAACAGGCACTGGAGATGGGGCTTTGCAACGCGGTCGTGCCGCACGACGAGTTGGACGCCGAAGTGGCCAAATGGTGCGCCGAGATCATGGAGAAAAGCCCCACCGCCTTGGCCATCGCCAAGCGCTCGTTCAATGCATCGACAGAATACATCCGCGGCATCGGGTCCATGGGCATGCAATCTGTCGCCATGTACTATGACAGCGATGAGTCGAAAGAGGGCGTCAACGCCTTCCTGGAAAAACGCAAACCGGATTTCCGCAAGTACGCGAAGTAGCGCTTTTCTACACCAGGCCTAGGCCAAATAGGTATCGATATCGCGTAACAACGGCGTCAGCCGTCGGCTTAATTCTTTAAGGCCGGCGGCGGTATCGTCGTCGCGGTTTTCGCGGATTGACTCTTCCAGCTCGGCGGCAACGTCCTGCACCGGCTCGGCGCCAAGCGTGCCCGAAACGCCCTTCAAACTGTGCGCCATACGCTCGGCGTCCTCTATGGCGGCGTCATCAAGCAGCCCTCGCAGGTCTTCGACAACGCTCGTGTACTTGTCACGGAAATCGCCGAGAATTTTCTTCAAGAAGTCTTCCGGCACCATCAGGCGTTCCAGGGCTTTCTCGACATCGAGCGCTGGCCCCTCGGGTTCAATACTGCCCGGCTCATCCACCTCGGCAATCTCTTCGCGAGCTGTGTCAGATCCGTCAGATCCGTCAGGCCCGTCAGGCCCGCTGGCCAGATAGGCCTCGATGTCCGTCAGCAATAGCTCCATGCGCTCTTGCAACAAAGCCATGCCGCTGTCGATATCGGCTTCGCGCTCATGAACGATCGCTGATTCCAATGCCGAAGCCCCGGCGTATACCGGGTCGGCGGCGACGGACCCGGAGATGCCCTTCAAACTATGCGCCAAGCGCTCAGCCTGGTCGCGTTCGCCGTCCGCCAGAAGTTGCTGCAGTCGGCTGACCACATCTCCATACTTTTCCCGAAACTCGTCGAGCATGCCCCGCAGGAACGGGTCCGGCACCATCAGACGTTCGATGGCTTTGGTAATGTTGAGAGCCGGTACGTCGAGCTCATCTTCAGGCTCGAAATCTGGTTCAGGTGTGGATTCGGATGTGGGTTCGGGATCCAGTTCCAAATCGAACAACCCATCGTCTTCATCGTCTTCCGGCGGCGTCGCTCCACCGTCCGCGACCCACTTGTTAATGGTATCGATCAACTGCCGGGCATCCACGGGTTTGCTGACATGGTCAACCATGCCCGCCTCCAGGCACCGCTCGCGCTCCTCTACCAAGGCATGCGCCGTCATGGCGATGATCGGTAGATCATCGAATGCGGGGTTGGCGCGGATGGTCGCGGTCGCTTCGTATCCGTCCATCACCGGCATCTGTAAATCCATCAATACGGCGCCATACTTGCCATCGGCCGCCGCGATGTGGTCCACGCCAATTCTCCCGTTCGCCGCCACGTCGACACTGAACCCGGCGTTCTGCAATATCTCCACCGCCACCATCTGGTTCAGTTCATTGTCCTCGACCAGCAACAGATGCAATCCAGGCCGAATGGCTTTCGGCTCGTCCATGTCCGCCGGCGCCAGGCGCTTTTCGCCACCAGGGGTCTGGCCGTCTCCGAAGGTGTTCATCAGGGTATCGACCAGCACGGAAGGATTGATCGGCTTGGACAGCACGCCTTCCAAACCCAATTTTGCCGCCTGCACAATCATCTCGTCGCGGCTGAACGCCGATACCAAGAATATCGCCGGTGACGGCTCCAGGTTGGTGTCACCTTTGATTCTCCGCGCCGTCTCGATGCCGTCCATCTCCGGCATGTTCCAGTCCATCAGCACCAGCCGGTACGGAGCCCCCGCGCTCGCGGCACGGCCCAATTCGTCAAGGCCCGCCTGCCCCGAATCAACTGCTTCGACCGGAAAACCGATGCTGCCCATGATCTTCACCAGGATTTGCTGGGCGGTCGTATTGTTATCGACGATCAGCGTCGGAATATCAGCTGGGTCGAAGGCCTGTGATAGGTCCCTCTTTGATTCTTCGCGTAAGCCGCAGCGGATGGTGAAGCTGAAGGTCGATCCGACGTCGGCTTCACTCTCGACCCAGATTTCCCCACCCATGCCCTCAGCTAAGCTCTTGGAAATGGTCAAACCGAGGCCGGTGCCGCCGTATTTCCGGCTGGTCGACATGTCGGCTTGGCTGAACGCCTGGAACAGGCGCCCTTGTTGCTCTTCGGTCAGGCCGATACCCGTGTCGCGGACAGAAAGCTGCAGCAAAGCATCGTTTTCGTTCTTCTCAACCGTCTCGATACGGACGACGATCTCACCCTTCTCGGTAAACTTGATCGCGTTGTTGGCAAGATTGACCAATATCTGGCCGACGCGCAGCGGGTCGCCGACCAACGCATCGGGCACGTCGGGCTCGGCCCAAAACAACACCTCCAGCCCCTTCTCGCTGGCCTTCTGGGTGACCACCGTGGCCAGATTGTCCATGACCTCTTCCAAGCTGAAGGGGATATGCTCGATATCCATCTTGCCGGCCTCAATCTTGGAGAAATCGAGGATGTCGTTGATGATCCCCAATAGGGCCCGCGCCGAGCCATTGACTTTGGAGATGTAGTCGCGCTGCTTTTCGGTCATGTCGGTTTTCAGGCACAGCCCGCTCAAACCGATGACGGCGTTCATGGGCGTGCGAATTTCGTGGCTCATGTTGGCGAGGAATTCGGACTTGGCTTGGTCGGCGGACTCAGCTGTCAAACGCAGGCGCACCAATTCCTGCTCGGCGGCCTTACGTGCCGAAATATCCGTGAACGTGCGGACAAACCCGCCGCCAATCATCGGCATATGCCGGATTTCCAGAACAGGGCCGGCTTTCAAATGATGCTCAAAGACTTCCTGCTTGTCGCTACTAAGACGCTTCATCGCGCGTTCGATGATGGCGTCGTCGATGCCGTGTTCGCGCATGTTCCACCGCACCATGGCCGGATAGCTCGGAAACCGTTTAACCGCGTCGTCCGGCAAGTCGTACAGCTCGTGCATGCGTTTATTGTGGGCGATGATGTTGAGTTCCGCGTCAACCATGACGATGCCCTGGTCCATGGTCGCCAGCGTTTTATCGACGATAGCTTTTTCTTGGGCCAGCGCCGCTTCCGCCTCTTTCAAATTCGAAATGTCGTTGAGAATGGTGCCGATAGCCGTGAGCCGTCCGGTGCCATCGAGAATCGGGAATTTCGCCACCACGAGATCGTGCGTTTTCCCATCGGCAAGCACCACAGTGCGCTCGTGCACGACCGTTTTCATGGACCTCATGACCTCGCGGTCTTGATCGATCACGGTCCGGACGGCGCCGTCCTGCAATTGCCAAACGGGGTTGTTGGCGGACGTCGTTCCGATCAACTCCTCGGGCGTGGAAGCACACCAATCGGCGAAGGTCTTGTTAACCAAAATCAGTCGCCCGTCGATACCTTTCAGCGTGACCCCCGCCGGAACGTTGTCGATATACGCCGTGAAACGCTCTTCGGCCTCCTTGCGTTCGGTGATGTCTCGGATAATACCGGTAAATAGGTGTTCGTTGTCGATGATCGCCTCACCAACGGCCAGTTCCAGCGGGAACTCACTACCGTCCTTGCGTCGTCCCACCAGTTCGCTGATCGAACCCACGACACCGACACCATTGCCTTCAAGGTATCTGGCCAGATAAGAATCGTGCGCCGTCGCCGCGTTTTCGGGCATCAGCATACTGACGTTCCGGCCGAGAACCTCCGCCGCGTCGTATCCAAAAATTCGTTCGGCCGCCGGCGAAAAGGTTTGCACGATTCCTCCGCCATCAATGAGGATAATCCCGTCAACGGTATTTTCGATGATGGAGCGCATTCGCGCTTCCTTCTCCGCCGCCTGGGCTTCGGCCGCCGTCACCCGGCCGACATGATCGCGCAGCACACTCAAAGCGCCGACCATGTCACCGATCTCGTCGCGAGCCGCCGGCGGCAACTCCACATCCGCCTCACCCAGCGCGATGTTGTGCATGGCGCGCGCGGTCTGGCTCAACGGGCGGGTAATCCGCCTTTCCACCACCAGCCAGCCGATCAGCACAACGATCAGCACACTCAGCCCCATCAACGCCGCCGTCATCCAAAGCGTCTGGCGCGATTTGTGCTCAACCCCGTCAATCACCCGGTTCGACTCGGCCAACAGCTTATCCAACAACCCAGATGCGATGCGCAAGAATGCCTGCGATGATTCCACGGCGTCTTGATGCTGCGCATTCATCGTACTGGTCAGCGCCAAAACCTTGTGGCGCCATTCGAACAGATTGCCCGAGGCCGAGATCGATTCGAATACGGCTTTAAATTGCGGCTCCAGTTCCGTGGTGATTTCATTGTTGGTGATTTGACCCAAGTTGGATTTGATCCGCTGACGCAGTGCAGTGACTTTTTTCCTCAGCTTTTCTATCTCATCGCTGTCGGTTGCAGTCAGCACCTCCAACAGCACGGCGCGCAAGCTGTTCGTCATGCTGCTCAATTCCAACGTAAACTGGACGAGAGGAAAGGCCTCGTGGACAAACCCCGAGACGCTGCGCATATCGGTGTTCAAGCCGGACATGAATTCGCCGACCGCGATATTGACGTCTACAAGCGCGTCGTCCTTCAGCGCCTGGAGCGACCAATCCAATTCGGCCATGTCCTCGTTTATCCGCGCGCTGACAGCCGACAGCCCGCTTAACGCAATGATGCGGTTCTCGACCGTCTTTTCCAGATCACCAAGCTTCTCGCGCAGCGTTGCGACTCGCACATCAATCTGCTTGCGTGTTGCGGAAAGAATACCGGATTTTCCCTCCGACAACGCCAACACCTCGGTCAACCTGTCCCAAGATTCGCGGATCTCGTCCATCGCCTCGTCGCGCTGCTCCAAGGTGGTGGCGGCGGTAATTTCACGGAAACCACGCGTCACGTCGCGCGTCGTCGCTGCCAAGTCGATACCTTGGTTCACCGCCGGCAAATTACCGTGTACGAACTTCGCCATGCCGCGGGAGTTCTCGACCAAACCGTATATGGCAAAACCCGTCGTGATCGCGGCCAATACGATCAGTCCGATAAACGCCGTATACAGCCGGGCGCGGATCGTGCGGTACCAAGCCGAGGTCTGTTGGATAAGTGCGGTTTCCCCCGCCGGGTCAATCGGGCTCATGGCGTATTTTTAAGCCCCACCAATGCGTTCCGCAAGAAACGGTTACAATTCCCCGTAGCGGATATAGTCCGCCCACATGCGCTCCAATTTTTGCAAATTCTCGCAAGCTTGCTCGAGGCCGGCATCGTTGCTCAGCTTTTTGGTGAAGGCTTCAGCGTTGCGGGCTTCGGACTCGCCGACCAAGACAACCACGTCACGCCCCTTGTCGGTCAACCGCACCAGCACCGAACGTTTATCGTGCGCGGCGCGCTCTTGGTCCAGATATCCCAAATCCGTCAGCTTGCGAATGTTGTAAGACACGTTGGAGCCTTGATAGTAGCCGCGCTCCACCAAGTCACGAATGGCGATCTCTTCGTCACCGATATTGGCCAGCAACAACGCCTGTACACCGTTCAGGTCGCGCACGCCGGCGCGCTTCAACTCGGAGCGCAGCACATCCAGATAGCGCCGGTGCAACCGCTCGATCAACCGTGTCAGTTCCAGGTAGTGTCGCGTCAAAGCCGCATCCCCGTTTTCAACCGCAAAACCATTAAGCGCAGAGTAAGGCCATTATTTTGCAGCGGCAAGCCAGTTGGCCCGGGAGACGGCATCGCCGCCTCCCGGTACCAGTGGGCCCTCCCGACCCCATATCCGGAGGGCCCTCCTCGCGGAGCACCTGTTTGTGCCCGACTTGGCAACTCGAACGCCTTAACAAACGATTCTACAAACTTCCAAGGCCATCGATGGCCCTGAGCACCGCCGGCCCCAACAACACCACAAACAGCGTCGGCAAAATAAATGCCACTAGCGGCACCGTCAGCGTGGCCGGCAACTTGGCAGCTTTTTCCTCCGCCTTCATCATCCGTTCGTTGCGAAACTCCGCCGATAACACGCGCAGCGACTGCGCCAGGGGCGTGCCGTATTTTTCCGTCTGCATCAGCGTATTGACGACGGCGCGGACGCCCGGCAAGTCGGCACGGCGATCCAGATTGGTAAGCGCCATCTTGCGGTCTGGTAAGAACCCCAATTCCACCGCCGCCAGGCCAAACTCGTCGGCCACCTCAGGAGACGCATTGGCCATCTCGCCCGCGACCCGCATCAGCGCTGCCTCAAGGCCCAGCCCCGCTTCGGCGCAGATGACCAACAGATCGAGTGAGTCTGGCAGTCCTTTCTGCAAGCCTTGGCGGCGCTTTTGCGCCTTGTTGGCGATCAACACCTCCGGCAGATAGGCGCCGGCCAACACCACGACGCAGGCGATCAGCGCCTTGACGCCGACGGGCGCCGGCAGTATCGGCGTTGCAAACAGCACGAACGCCGCCGCACCGCCGAACACGAACGGCAACGCCAGCTTGGCGAACAGATAGACGTTCAGCGCATCGGCGCCACGCATCCCGGCGCGCGACAGATCCAACGTGATTTTCTCGGCCTGCCGGCTGCGCGCCAGATTGAGCAATTTCACCACCCGGCGCGCAAGCCCCGCAGCCCCCCCAGCACTTACCGCCTTGCGAGCGGCATGCCCGCCGGGCGTCGAGAGCGACGTTTTCAAGTTACGGCGATGATCAAACAATTGGCGTACGCGCCGCGTCATCGGGTCGCGCACCAGGAACGACGACCAAACCGCGTAAAGCACAAACAACGTCACCGCGCCGACCATCACCGCCATGAAATCACCGCTTTCGACACGGAACGGCAGGTATGCCAGCATGCTATCGAGGCTGCTCATATCTCGAACCTCACCATTTTCGCCATGACGGCAATGCCGGTCGTCATCAGCCCGCCGGCGGCCAGCAACATGATTTTGCCGCGCGGGTCGGTGAACAGTTGTTCCTCGTAACCGGGGTTGAGCAGGAAAATAACGCCGAACATCAAGAAAGGCAGGCTGCCCAGAATGTAGGCGCTGGCACGCGCCTCAGACGACATGGCCCGGACTTTAAGCCGCATCTGGCGGCGGCGTCGGAGAATTTCAGATAAATTGGCCAGCGTCTCCGACAGATTGCCGCCGGTTTCTTTTTGTATGGCCAACGATATGACGAAGAACTTGAACTCCGGCGTATCGAGACGCCGGGCCGTATCCCACAGCGCGTCTTCTTGATCGCGGCCAAGCCGCACCGCATCGGCGACGCGGCGAAACTCGGCGCCCACGGGGTCGCTCATTTCACGGCCCACGGCGGCAATGGTTTCGCTTACCGGCAAGCCTGAGCGCAACCCGCGCACCATCAAGTCGATGGCATCGGGGAACAACGCTTCGAATTTGCCGATGCGCCGGCGGCCCAAATAGCCCACCATCATATGCGGCACCGCCATGCCGATCCCAACCGCCGCCATGCCGGCAACAATCCAAGACATGCCCGCCCCCCAGCGAACGAACACCAGCGCAACCAGCGCGATCGCTACGTGCACGGCTCCATAAGCGCCGATGGATATCGGACGACCGGTGCGCTCCAGGCGTCGGCTGATGGCGTCGGGGTCCGGCATGAAACGCCTGACTAAGCCATCGAGCAACGGCGATATGCTGCCCGATGCACGCTTAATACTCTCCGCTTGCGGCACATCGACACCGCGCCCGCGGCGCACGGCGGCTTCGGCGCGCGCTTTCAACCGGCGACGCCCACCTGACTCCGCGCCCCCCAAACCCAGCCAAAGCAAAGCCAGGGTGAGGATCATACTGCCGAACAAGATCCAGATGCCATCAATCATGCCGTCCATTTGCCCCTCCCCTATCCCATGGCTTCCAAAAGCGCGCGGTCGAGCCCGAAATACTGCGCGCGGGGTGTGAAATACGGGCGAAGCCCGGTCGAATTGTAGGTCCCCACCAAATTGCCGTCGGCGTCTTCGCCGGTGAATTCGAAATTGAACAGGTCTTGCGTGGTGACGACCTCGCCTTCCATGCCGATAACCTCGGTGATGGCGGTAATGCGCCTGACGCCATCGCGCATGCGCGAGACCTGCACGACCATGTTAACGGCGCCAGCGATCTGCGAGCGCACCGCCTCGTTCGGCAGCTTGACGCCGGACATGGCAACCATGTTCTCAAGCCGGGTCAGGGCTTCGCGCGGACGGTTGGCGTGAATGGTGCCCAGCGACCCATCATGGCCGGTATTCATGGCCTGCAACATATCAAGCGCCTCGCCGGCGCGGATCTCGCCCAAGATGACGCGGTCGGGACGCATGCGAAGTGCGTTTTTCACCAACTCGCGCTGCGTGATCTCGCCGTCGCCTTCCAGGTTC
Source organism: Rhodospirillaceae bacterium (assembly GCA_018698795.1). GTDB lineage: Bacteria > Pseudomonadota > Alphaproteobacteria > Rhodospirillales > Casp-alpha2 > TMED8. The sequence continues at coordinate 37,788 of JABIPG010000175.1, read as the reverse complement.
GGCGGGCGAGTCTCCAGGCGCACCACGTGGGGCTGCTGCAGTTGCAGCTCGGCGGCGTCCTCAATGGTGACGATGCGCTCGCCATGATCGATCAATCGCGACAGTGCATTCAGCAGCGTCGTCTTGCCCGACCCGGTGCCGCCCGAAATCAGAATATTCAGCCGTGCGCGCGAAGCGATCCGCAACACCGTCGCCATGGCCGGCGACATGTTGCCTTGGCGCTCCATGACATCGAGTGTGATTTTTTGTTTTGCAAACTTGCGGATCGAGATCGTCGGCCCGTCGATGGCCAACGGCGGAATGATAATATTGACGCGCGAGCCATCGGCCAGACGCGCGTCCACCAGGGGTGTCGATTCATCGATCCTCCGCCCGATGGCCGAGACGATTCGCCCGGCGATCTGCATCACATGCGCATTGTCGCGGAAACTGATGTCGGTGAGTTCGAGCTTGCCCTTGCGTTCCACGAACACCTGCTTGGCGCCATTGACCAAGATGTCGTTGACGCTTTCGTCGGCCAACAGCGATTCCAGCGGACCGAGCCCGAGCATGTCGTTCAGCAGACTGGTCACCAGATCGCGTTGCTCGATCAAGTTCAGATGGATCGCCTCCTCGGCCAGAATTTCACCCACCAGGTCGCTGACCTCCGCCGCCAATTGACCGCGCGGCACTTCGCTCGCTTTGGTCACGTCGATGCGATCCATGAGCATCGGATGCACGCTTTCCTTGGCGATCTCCATTCTGTCTTCGACCGCGCCCGCCGCCGGGGTGATCGGATCGGCTTCCAGGCTTTCCTTGGCCTCTATCAACAGGCTATTGAGCGATGCGGTGATGATGTCGCGGGTTTCCGCTTCCGAGGGCGGCGGTTCAGGCAGGTCGAGGGTTTTGAGCTCGTCCTCCAGCAAACTGGCCAACTCGCCGCGCGGCATGTCGAGCAACTCCTGCGACGTGAATTTCGTGCGGTTGGTTTCGATCAATGCTTCGGCGGCGGCATCGACGATGTGATTGCGATAGAGGTTTGGGTCGGTCGCGGGACCTTGTTCACCGGTCGCCTGCGCTGTTGACGGCTGGCGGTAAGCGGCCAACGACACAACCTCACGGTCTCCCCTGCGGCCAAACATCATTTGCCTCCCCTGAACCAACGCGCGAAGGCTGATTTCGGCGCATCGTCGTCGACCGGCACCAAGTCTTGGCTCAACTCGCGAAGCGCCTTGCCGATTTTGCTTTTGGCGGCAACAACATACAGCGGCTTGCCTTGGGTCATGGCTGCACTGGCAGCCTTGGCATCGAACGGCAGCATGTGGCTGATACGCAACTGCCCACCGCCGGACATGGTCTTGGCGTCCAGCTCGCCTTTTGCCAACAACCCAACACGATTGACCACCACATGAACCGCGTTCTCGCTCAACCCGCCGGCCAGCGCCAATGTTTTGACACGCACGGCATCGCGCAGGCCCGCAAGCGTTGGTTCGGTAACGATCACCAATCGATCCAAAGAACCAACAGTGCCGCCCTTGGCCAGCCTGTGGCGCGGCAAATCGAGAACAACGACGGCGAAGGTCTGATGCAGGTGGTCGGCAAGGCGAGCCTGGGCGTCGACGGCGACAGGGCTTTCCGCCGGGTCGGCTTCAGATGCCAGCACGGCGAGACGCTCGGAGACCGTCAGGGTGGCGCGCTCAATGAACAAGTCGTCCACCCGCGCCGGGTTTTCCATGGCATCGGCAAGGCCGCGATTGGGCTCTAAGTCCAGGTTCAACGCAATGGTGCCGTACGTGACATCCAGGTCCGCCAACGCGGTCCGCAGACGGCGTTCTTCCGATAAGATCCAGGCCAAGCTGGTGGCAATGGTGGTGGCGCCCGCGCCGCCGCGCGCACCGACAACGCCGATCCGCGCGCCGTCGGGTTGGGCCGCGTCGTCAAGCACCTGAATTTCCGCCGGCTCCGGTTTGTGCAGTGCCTCAATCAATCCCTCAACGCTGAGCGGCTTGACCAGATAATCCGCAACGCCCGCCGCCTTCAGGTCACGGTACAGCGTGACATCGTTGACGGAGCCAACGAACACCACATGCGCACCCGGATCACAAACCGTCGCCAAGTGCTCGACCGCAAGCGTCGGCGGCACATCGCTGTCGAGGTCGATGACCAGCACTTCAGGCGTCGGAATTTCGGCCAAGGAAGTCGCGGCCAGCGCAACATCGCCTGCAACCACCGCCGCTCCACCATAGCCCAACGCCTCGGCGGCCTCGGCCATGACAGCGCGAGTAGCCTCGTCGGCGGCGAAAGCCATGAACGGCGGCGCCGCGTCGGACGAGGCGGTCAGGCGCGCCACTTGTGCGTTCATTGGCTGTCTCCGCCGGATTTTTGCTGCGCTTCGATGGTGCCGATGTCTTCCGGGTCAAGCGGCTTGGTTTCGCCCTTGCGATAGTCCTGGATGCGCTTGCTCAATAATTCCGCATCGGCGGGGCCGGGCTGGCGGCCGTGCGCCAGGTCGGCCGGGTCAGCGACCATCTGGCCCAGATTGGTGGCATTGGCGCAGCCCCAGTTGGAATGCACCACGTTGTCACCGGTGTTGCCGGGCTCGGAGGTCCAGTCGGGACAACCGGGCAACGTGACCGTGTAACTGCGTACGACCACCCGCACTTCGCCGGTTTGTTCGGGCAATGGGGCCAAGATGCGGGTATGGAAGCCATGCCCCTCCAGATATCCGGCCACGGTTTCGGCGCGGGCCTCGGCCAACTCAGGCGTCGGCGCACTGTCGGGCACCACGTATATGGTGTAGCGCGCGGCGCGCGACCGCACGCGCAGGAAGCGCACGAGATTGTCAGCCTCGGTAGCCAGCAGATCGGCGCGATGGGTCCGGAACTTGACGGCGTGCGCATGGTCCACGGCTTGCAGTTGCAGGCGCTTGGGCGTTGGCGGTTTGGGACCATCCAAATCCGGCATCATCTGGCTCAGGGTTTGGCAACCGCTGACGGCGATCAATGCGGTGACGGCGAAGGCTGCTTTGAGTGAACGAAACGGACGGGTGGGGCCGAGTATGGGGGCGTTCATGGGATATCTCCGTTCAGCTTGCGTCGTTGAGGTCGGCGGCCCGGCCTTGGAGTTTCTGCGGTGGGCCGATCACGGTCTTGCCCTCGCCATCGATGGTTTTCGGCAAGGGGGCCGGTTGTTGCTGGCGGTTCGTGCCGCCTTTGATAAAGCGTTCCATGTCGGTGGGCGGCGCAAAGCCGTCGGTCGGCGCCATCAGCCGCGCCGCCGACACCGGCTTGACGATGTAGGGCGTGACGATAATCACCAGCTCACTCTCGTCGCGCTGGAAGCGGTCGGATTTGAACAGGCTGCCCAGCACCGGCACATCACCCAACCCGGGGAACTTCGAAACCGAGTGGGTGGTGTTGTTCTGGATCAGGCCAGCGACAGCGAAACTTTGACCCGAGCCCAACTCCACCACTGTCTCAGCGCGGCGCGTGGTCAGGGACGGCACTTCGAAACCGTTGAGCGTCACGGCGTTGGTGCTTGAAAGCTGGCTGACCTCGGGCCGCACGTGCAGATTGACGCGGTTTTCGCCGAGGATGGTGGGCGTAAACGCCAGCGATACGCCGAATTTTTTGAATTCGATGGTCACCCGACCGTCAGAATCGGGCACCAAAATCGGAAACTCACCACCGGCCAGAAAGCTCGCCGTTTCACCGGTCATGGCGGTCAGGTTGGGCTCTGCCAATACCGAAACCATGCCTTCTTCTTCCAAAGCATCGATAACGGCATTGAGATCCCAGCCACCGATGGAGCGCCCGGCGCTCAGCGTGTGCTGGGTGACGCTGGCGGCAAACGGGTTGGTGGTGGCCAGGCCCAGTGACAATCCGCCGAGCGAGCCCAGGACGCTCCAATTGAACCCGAGTTGTTTGTCGACATCACGCGACACTTCGGCGATACGCACCCGCAGGTTCACCTGCACAGGCGCCTCGACACTAATGCGGTTCACGACGTTTTCGGGCGTGCCGGCGTAGGTTTCGGCAATGCGGCGGATGTTTTCGGCAGTCGTGGCGGCACGCACGCGGCCTTCCAAGATCACCTGCTCGCCGATGGTATCGACCCGCACCCGGGCTTTCGGGTGCATGCGGCGTACGGTCTCGCGCAGTTGATCGAGTTGATGAGTGACGCGCACCTGTACGCTAGCCAAGACGCGTTCTTGGCGATCAACGGCGAACAGCGTCGTCTCACCCGGCGCTTTGGCAAACAGATAGACCAGGCGCGGCGACTTCACCTGTACGTCGGCGATTTTCGGATCAGCCACGAACACCGTACCGGCGGGACGCGCGAGCCGCAGCAAACGGCCCTTTTTCACCGGTAGGGTGACATCGGTACCGGTGGAGGCGACCACCTCCATGGCGGCGGCTTGCGCTGCCGGTGTTGCCAGTTTTGCCAGTATTGCCAGTGGGGTCAGCAACAAAACGGCGATCAATGATCGGGTTAACATCATCATCTCCTCAGAATTTCGCCGTTTCGGCTTCGCCACCGCGCAGCACATGGACCTGGCGACCGGCCGCCTTGGTGTGGCCGAACAGGCGTACGTCGCCCAGCATGTTGTAGACATCCATATCCAGCGTGTAGCTGTTGGGGTCGGGTATGCGGACGGTTTTGCTTTCGTCGTCACGCGCCAAAGAGCGCAGGCTTAGGGACAAGTCGCCCATGGTCAGCGCGATGGCGATCTCTTCGGCTTGCTTGGGCGTGACCTGCAACGTCGCGGTCTTTGCCGGCGCGGCCTTACCGTCGACGTTCTCAACGGTCTGGTCGATGGCCAGCACACGGCTACCCGCCATCAGCGTTTGAGAGAAGTAACGGGTCTTGGCCTTGCCGTCCTCGTCGTTTTTGACGCGCATGGTCAGCAACACATCGACCCAGTCGCCTGGGAAGATAAAACCCGATATGCCGGTCGTGGCGTTGACCGGCACGGATACGGCGCGTGAGCCGGGCTCCAGGACGGCCGCCAGGAAACCGCGCTCGCCCGGGTGCACGACGCGGTCATCGGTGACAGGCTGGCCGGCGGCCAACTCGTTGCGTACCACGGCGCCCTCGAACCCATCTTTCGGGTCGGCGATTTCCCCATCTTCGTCCGACTTATCAATCCCCGGCTTGCGCACCAGATATGCTTCAATGATGCCGTCCTCGGGCCAGGGCTTCCATTCCAGCAGGTCGGGCTTGACGAAACTGCCCGCCGCCATGGTTTTCTTGGCCACCAGCACCATGGTTACAGCCAGCGCCTTCGGCTTTTCGCCTGGCGTCAGCACCTGAGCGCGGGCGCGTTCGGCGCCGATCCAGGTTTTGACATAGAGTGCCGTTCCGCCGGCAACGACGATGGCAACAGCCAGAAACGCGATATTGCGAATGGACATGATCTGAACTCCTCAGAAGATTTCCGGAGCGAATGCCGGCAAAATGGTGAGTGCGGCAATGCCGCCGACGGCGATGGCGACGCCATAGGGCAGCTTGCCGTCACCCAAAGCGCCGATGCCGATACCGGCCATGCGCGCCGACGCCAAGGCCAACAAGCCCAACACGCCACCGGCGATCGCCGTGATAAACAGAAAATCCAACACCTGCGCCGGTCCGGCCCACAGTGCCGTCGCGGCAAGCAGCTTCACGTCGCCGCCGCCGATCAATCCGCGCGAAAAAGCAATGATGCCCAACACCAACAACACGGCGGCGATGAGGCCCGCCAGCAACCACGGGAACTCCCCCGGCACTGTCCAAGCGTAGAGCGGAAACAGGCCCAGTACGGCGAGGCTGATGGTATTGGGTATTTTCAAGCGGGTCAGGTCTTGCCAGGCGGCCCAAATCAGTAAGCCGACGAGGATAACCTTAAGAAGAGCTTGAACGGAAATGGGGTCGGTTATGGGGTCCAACATGGGGAATCGGTCCGTTCTTTATGATGGTTGGGTTATCAGTGTATTTGCGGCGCTTGTGTCTCCTAATTTCCCCCAGAGCGAATTTTCTGGGTGAGCTTCTTGCCTTTTTTGCTTTCCAAGTCTCTCCCCGGCGAGGGGTGTGGGAGTGGGTGAGTGGATGAATTGCCGGGAAGAGACTAGGAAAGCGGCCGCCCGGGCAATCCGGGCGGCCCATTCGTAAGGGAGGCTCAGCCGCCGCCGCCGCCGACAGCACCATTGAGCGCCGTGGAAACAGCCGAGAACATGGCATCCAGAGATCCGCCCATGGCGGTCAGAGCTGCAATAGCCGCAACAGACACGAGGGCGGCAATCAGGCCGTATTCGATGGCCGTGGCGCCAGAGTCGTCGCGCAGGAATTTGTTGATCAGATTGGTGTTCATTTGAACCTCCTTCGGTTGGTTGAACTTTGTTGACTTGGTTTATTGTGCGCCGAACAAAGTATTCGTAATTTCGTAACAGCATCATTAACGAACAATTTACCTTTGAAGTCAAAATAATTAAGTATTTGCAATAAACAAACAAAGTAAAAACAAATTAGATAAAATTTTATCTAATTTTATTTATGTTTTTCAATTATTTAAGCAAGATTAAAAGATTTGCGCTCGCAAGTAATACTATAAAGAATGGGCAGTCGCCGGAGAGCAGCAAATCAACCCACGGGAGCCGCTTATGTGGCATGTCATTGACGATTTTCTGACCCAACTGAACACCATCAAACGCCGATTGTTGCTCGATGAGCGTGGCGCGGTGATGGTGTTTTTGGCTTTCGCCACCATCCCGATGATCGGTTTCGTCGGTGTCGGCACGGACGTGGCGCGCGCCTACTTGGTAAAATCTCGCCTGTCGTCGGCACTTGATGCGGCGGGACTGGCGGGCGGACGCAGCTTCTTCGCCGCCACCCGCGACGCCGACATCGACATGTTCTTTCAGGCGAATTTTCCGACCGGCTACATGGGCTCCACACTGGAAGGCCCGACCAAGACCATCGACGAAGAAAGCGAGACCATTCATCTTTATGCGCGCGCCACCATCCCGACCAGCTTCATGCACTTGCTCGGCCACAATGAGCTGACGGTCGATGCATCGGCGGAAGTGGTGCGCAAGATGGTGGCGCTTGATGTCGTCCTCTCCATCGATATGTCGGGATCCATGAATTGGTCGTCGGGGTCAGGCGGCTCACGCATCTCGGCGGCGCGCTCGGCGGCGACAGAGCTGGTCAGCATCTTGTTCGGCGGTGACACCGAGAAAGATTTCTTGAACATCGGCGTGGTGCCTTGGGCGGGCAAAGTTAAAGTCATGCGCCAGGGCGAATCCTACGATTCCGCGCTGACCACCAGCCAGGCCGTGGATGCCTTCATCAACCCGGTCACGGGTACGGCGCAAAGCGAGGTCTGGTTCGCCAATAACTCGCCGGTGGCGCTGTTGTCGGCACCCGAGCCAACCTGGAGCGGCTGTGTCTTCAATCGCTATCTGCACGACGGCTTGCCCACGTCCGATGCCGATGCGCTGTTGGGGCCGGTCGAAGTTCCCGACGCGGATTGGATGGCGTGGGAACCGATTGGGTTTGCCGGCGATCCGTTTCCGGGCTCGGGCAAATGCGCCATGACCGTGGGTGGCAGCGAATGCACGCGCTGTCCGTACTACGGCATCTCGCCGTTAGATAACGTGAAACAAGACGTGCTCGACGCCATCAGCGAGCTGCAAAGCCCCACCGGGACCACCAACATTCCGGCGGGCTTGGGCTGGGCGTGGCGCGCGCTGAAACCCGAAGCTCCCTTTACCGAAGCCGTTGCCGACCCCGATTACGACCTGCAACGCGCCATCGTGTTGCTCACCGACGGCGAAAACACCGGCGGCGTCGGTGACGGCTACAAGACCGTATTCGGTCGCGGCACACCCGCGGGCCCGGAAATGAATGCACGATTGTTGGCATTGGCCAATAACATCAAAGCCGACGGCGTGATCATCTACGTTATTCAATTCGCCAATTCGGGCGGCGCGCTGCAACAGCTTTTGAAAGACGTCGCCAGCGGACCCAACTCGCCATACTATTATTACGCCCCCAACGGCGACGCCTTGCAGCAGGTGTTCCGCGAAATCGCCAACCATTTGTCGGAACTGAGGCTGGCGAAGTAACTCGAAGATGGCGGACCAAATTTCACCGCTCGGTCAATCAGAAGCGCTGTCGTGCCCGCCCACAACCTCTTCCATCTCTCGTCGAGAGATTTCCATATCGATGACCGACACGATTCCACTCACCCGTTCGCCGTCGTCCGAGAGTGGCCATCGGCCGGAACGTTGCAAACCATGAAATCCGTTCTGATCTTCGAAACCGACCTCGCCGAAATCGAAAGTCTTTGATGCAGCCACGGCATTAAATCTTTTCCGGAGAAAATCGCCCAGTCCCTTGTGCGGCAATTCCGTCACCAGATACCCCGTCATCTCACGGCCATGCGCTTGCACAAGGCCGGAACCAAAGAAACGAAATTGGTAGCCGCCACCACCATTGATGACATCAAGGACGATCGTGGTCGGCAGCAATCGGCTCGGACATTGAGAAAGATCAAAGCTGGTCCACGATGGCGCGATACGTTCGGCGGTCAGGGATTTCCAATACTCATGAGCGCAGCGCAAATCATCGGACAAATCTTCCCACCCGATCGAGCGTGCGGCTATCTTTTCCATGGCATAATGGTATGGCCTGGATGCGCTCTGCTCAAGCTTCGTCGTCTGGAATCACCGCCTCGATGTCGATTTCCATCAACATTTCGGGCTTCGCCAAACCAGCGACGATGAGGCCGGTCTGACACGGAAACACCCCCTTGAGCCAGCGCCCCACCACGCCGTAAACGGCCTCGCGGTCGGCTTGGTCGGTGAGGTAGATGGTCGTCTTGACGATATGGCTGAGCTCCGAGCCGGCCTCTTCCAACAACACCTGGACGCAATGCATGGCATTTTCCGCCTGCGCCGCGGCATCGCCAACGCCGATGAAGTTACCGTCGAGATCAAGTCCGGTCTGGCCACGCAGCCAGATGCGGTTGCCGGCGCGCACTGCCATGGCGAGGTCGTTATCGAGCGCCTGGCCGGCATAGATATCCTTGGTGTTGTAACGCCGAAACCGTTGATGAGCCATCACTCAGACACCTTGGCCACCATCGCGCGCTTTGCGCATAGCATGTCTACGCGCTCGCCACATCACGCACGATACATTCACGCGCTCGCCTGGCGCACGACACATTCACGCGCTCGCCTGGCGCACGACATGCACCGAGCAATGCGCATGGCGCACCACGCGAACCGCCACAGACCCGATGAAGTAGTCGGAAAGGTCCGGGTCGTGAGAATGCAACACAATCAACTCGGCGCCGATCTTTTCAGCATAGTCGAGAATTTCCGTTGCCGGCGGACCTTCGCGCACCACAGCCTCGGTGAGGTCGTGGGTTGCAGCAATTTTACGGAGTTCCTCCGCCGCCACTTCTTGGCGCTTGGCCAGCACGCCTTGCGGCACTTCGGCAAGGACGTAGCTCGGCGTTGGTTCAATAACGTGCAGCATGGCCACTTCGCTGCCCATGGCGCCGGCCAAATCCTTAGCCGTCTGGATGACGAGATCGTTGCCGCCCGTTCGGGCGATGTCGATCGCTACCAAAATCTTCTTCATGACCTCACTCCTTTCATGCCTGCTTGTTCGGCTGATGATCGATCATAACGGCATGAAAGTAGCACGGCATTGATCCCGCACAATTGACGTAAAACAATTTTATCCCGATTTTTCCCTATTCGAACTCCATTTCAGCAAACACCGCCTGTGCGTTGCGCCGCGAGATCTGCTCGAACACACCTAGATGCTTGAACGCCGACTGATCGATCGCCTTGGCATCGACCATCGACCCGCCGGTCTCCACCAAGGCGCCGATGTGCTTTCGCAGATGCGCCAAATAATCGCGTGTCTCAGCCTGCGCTTTGGCCAACGGTGCGGGGCGACCGTGTCCCGGCACGACAATCTCGGGCTTACGCGCTTCCAGTGCCGAAAACACCTCCAGCCACGACTTGGAATTCGACGACGCATTGACGCCCAACATGCGATCCAGATAGACGATATCGCCGGCGAAAAGGATTTTCCTGGCCGGCAGCCAGACAAACGCATCACCCGGCGTGTGTGCCTGGCCCGCATGCACCAGTTCGACACGCTCGCCACCCAAAGTGAAGGTGTGGGTCTCGTCGAATTGGGTGTCGGCGTGGACCAGTTCAGTGCCCTTGGCGTTATCGGCGCCGATCAAGGTTTGGATCACCTGCCATTGAATGTCGGCGCGGTCTTTTTGATCTTCCACAGCTGCCGCCGACGCGATGATCTTCGCACCCTTGGCCTTGAAATAATGATTGCCGAACCATCGGTGGTCCTGGCCGCCGGTGTTGATGACGACCTTGACGGGCTTATCAGTCAGCTTGGCGATGGCAGCGTCGATGGCAGCCGCACCTTTAGCGCTGCCGCCCGGGTCGACCAAAATCACGCCGGCTTTGGTGATGATGACGCCGAAAGTGGCATTGTTGCCGAGATTTTCCGGCGAGCGCTGCTCCAACGCGCCGACCAGCGCATAAACGCCCTGCGCGACCTTCACCGTATCCAGGGCGTGGGCGGCTGTGGCCATCATCAAAACCGCGACGGCCGTCAGGCCGGACCGAAGAAACGCTGCCGTCATCGTCACCCTCCTCGTTAACAATTGTTGGGTCATGGTTTGTTGTGGAATGGACCCTCAATAACCGCGAAGGGTGTTGTAACGCGTGATCTGGGGTTTCGAAAGAATTGCCGGTGTCTTGAGGTGCGTCGACAGATGGATATACCGCAACCGTTGGCGCACCGACGCGATGGATTGCAGCGACGACTGCAATATCGCATCGGTGATGGTGCCGTCGCGGAAGTGTTGTTCCAATTCGCCCTCAAGCGCTATGAGCCGCTTCCCCTGTTCGATGGCATCGGCTTTCATACCCGCGTACAAGCTTTGCACGGCGGCGATCTGTGCATCGGAGAGCGCAATCTCGGCTTTTAGTTCCAGCAAATGCGCCGGCCCGGGCACGCCGTTCAATTCCGCCGCCTTTGCCAAACCCCATCCGCCGCCACGCTCAAGTTCGGCAATATCGTCGGGCGACAGGCTTTTGATTGCACGCGCCTGCTGCCCCGCATAGGCGCCGTGCTGGGAAGCCTTGTGGGCATGCGAGTGGGTTTTGTGATTTTCGGCAGCCTGGGGGTCAGCCTTGATGCCAACGAGAAAACTTAGCACCACGATCAAAGCGAGAGAGTATTTCATCCATATGTCTCCTGTCGGTCGACGATCGCCCGAATTTGCCATCTCCGTCATTTCCACTACATGATAGTCATCATGTATGCATCATTTATCGAAGCACTGCTGGCGCTATCGGGCAATCGACGCGCGTTGCCGTCCGGCGGTTATCTATTTCATCAAGGCGACCCCGTCAGGCGGGTGTTTATTGTTGAGTCCGGCTCAGTCCAACTTGTCCGCCACCAACGGGACGGCATGCCCATCGTCGTGCAACGCGCCACCCAAAATTCGATCTTGGCCGAAGCCTCGGTCTACGCCGAGGCTTATCATTGCGACGCCATTGCCGACGCTCCATCACACGTGTTCGATCTGTCGCAGGCGGCATTCGTGACCCACTTGCGCCAAAACCCGGACGCCTCTCACGCCTGGGCAGCGCACTTGGCCCGAGCGGTACAATCGGCACGTCACCGCGGAGAAATCCTGGCGCGGAGAACCGTTACTGAGCGCCTCGACGGCTGGCTCGACTGGCACGACAACGAATTGCCGGACAAAGGGCAATGGAAAGGCGTCGCCGAGCAGATCGGCGTCAGCCCCGAAGCGCTGTATCGGGAACTGGCGAAACGTCGCAACAACTTGCTCTAGGGCGACAGCGAAGCCAGCGAGCCGAAGCGCGGGCGAAACAGCGCGAAGTTATAGAGTTCTTTCGCACCCATGACCTTGGCGGCCAGCATGGGCTCGTAGGCGTAGAACACCTCAACCGCAATGACGTTCTCGCCACCTCGAACGACGAAACCGTCGGGCAATTGCGCCGGGCCACCTTCGAGGCCGAAATGGCTGGCGCCCGCACCGGCGCCATAACCGCGCTGCCAGGCAACGCGAGCTTCGGAGCCCGACGGATTGGTCAAGGACGAGACCACGATGCGCCCGGCGGCATCAATATCGTAGGGCGTCATCACATGTGCCGCCGCGCCGGTGAGATTGATGAGGCTGGCTTCCGACAAGACATCGGATTGCGCCACCAGATCGGCCATGGTTGCCGACGTGCGTTCGATCTTTTGATTCAGCAGCACATAGCGGGTGACCTCCACGCCGGCCAGCATCAGCGAAAAAATCACCGGCACCGCCATCGCCATCTCCACGGCGAGCGTGCCGCGGCGATTACGGATGAATTGACGAATGGCGGACAACATCGGTTCGCGTTTCCCCTCTAGGTTTCCCAAGGCTCATTGCGGACAGCAACGGCGGCGCGAAGCGCGAAACCTCCCTCATTGCCGATCACGTGCCCGACCAGCGGCGTCAGCAGCGGCCAGGCATAATTCATGCGATAGACGACAATCTCGCCCGAGCCCCCGGCACCAGCCGCCCCCACATCGGCGTCCCATTGGCCGTTGGCGTTCTCGTCCGTGTAGGTTTCGCCCGCGTCATAGGCGCCGTTGGCATTACCATCGACGAAATCCTCGCCACGCCCGACATCACCGAAACTGTCATAGACCAGGACCTGAATTTCGGCCTCTTCCATGTCGACAAGGCCTAGGGTGCGTTCACCAATGATATCGATGATCCGTTCCAGCCGGCTTTGCGCATCGGGCACTTCGCCGGTGATGCCGAAGCGCGCCGCATCCCTGAGGCCGCTCTCCATCAACGTCGAGGTAAACATGATCATGCCGAATTCCATGGTCCCGACCACCATCATCACCAACGGTAGGGCGGCAAAGGCAAACTCCACGGAGGGCGAGCCGTTTTCGTCTTTCAGAAATGGCTTGAACAGGCGTGTGAAGGTCATGGGGCAGTCTCCTGAATACCCCATTATGGCAACGCCAATGCGTCAGCACGAATGAATTAAATACCTGTAATTTTTGATAAAATTTTATCTATTCAGGCAATCAACCCGGCCACGCTGGCGCAAAATCGCTGCACTTCGTCCTCGGTGTTGTAGTAGTGCACGGATGCGCGGTTAACCATCTCAAGCCCCCGCCCTTCCATGTCGAGACGGGTGGAGGAAACACTGGATGTAGAGCAATTGATGCCCTTCTCGCGCAACTTAAGCTTCAAGGCACCCGGGTCCATGACCGGATTGGAAAACGAAACGATACCACCCTTCTGGCGTCCAATATCATGCAGGGTGATGTCCGGAATATCGGCGAGCCCCTGGCGCAGCATTGTCGACAAATCGCCGATGCGCGCGCAGGTCACGTCTTGACCCAGCGCCAACAGATAATCGACAGCGACGCCGAGCCCGATTTGCCCGGCGACATAATATTCCCAATTCTCGAATTTGCGCGCATCGGTCCGGGCGGTGTAGCCGTCCCGCGCCGTCCATTGAGCGCCATGCAGGTCCAGCATGGGCGGCGGCACGTTATCCAGGAAATCTTGCCGAACATACAGAAAACCTGTGCCGCGAGGCCCACGCAGGTATTTGCGCCCGGTGGCCGAGAGCATGTCGCAGCCGATCGCCTCCACATCCAGCGGCACCTGGCCTGCCGCCTGACAAGCGTCAAGCAGGTACGGAATGTTTGCGGCGCGCGCCACCCGGCCAATCTCGACCGCCGGATTGACCAGCCCGCCGTTGGTCGGCACATGGGTGATGGCGATCAGTTTGACCCGCTCATCGATCATGTTCTCCAGAGCGTCAACGTCAAGCTCGCCGGTTTCCAGGCTGGGCACGGCCTCAATGGTGACGCCAGTGCGCTCCGCCATCTGCAAGTACGCGATGTAGTTGGACGCATATTCGGCCTCGGCGGTGAGGATACGGTCGCCGGGCTTGAAGTTCTGCGCCAAGCCGTAGAACGCCGCTTGCCACGCCACGGTGGCGTTTTCCATCAGGGCGATTTCACCGGTGGTGCAATTGAGAAATTTGGCCAAGGCCGAGTAGGTGTTCTCGAACGCCGTTTTGGTCGCATCGGCCGCTTCGTAACCGCCGATCTCGGCCTCAAGCTTCAAATGCGCCGTAACGGTGTCCACCACCGGGCTTGGCATCAAGCCGGCGCCAGCGTTATTGAAATGCAACACATGTCCGCAGCCCGGTGTTTCGGCGCGGATTTTGTCGATATCGAAGGTCGTCCCTTTGGAAGACGGCATGAGTGCTCCTAGTTACAAGCGAGGCTCGAAAAATAGCGCGCCAGCGATGTAATGTCATCATCACGCAGCAGCCGCGCCTGGGTCGCCATGATATTGCGTCGGCGCTCTTTTTTAGAAAGCTCGCGACCGATCTCGCGATACGCCTGCAACCGCCCCATCAGGTAGCCTTCGGATTGCCCCGCCAGATTGGGAATGACCGAGCTTCGACTGACCCCATTGGCGCCGTGACAGGCCTTGCAACGAACCGCCTGGGTCGGCGATTTCGGCACCGTCAAGGCGCGGGTCGTGGCGCATGACAGACGCGAATAATGGGCGGCTAAATCGGCAATGTCGCGATCACGAAGATCAATCACCACCGAATCCATGATCTCGTTGGATCGCCCAACGCGGGTAAATTTGTAGCGGTCGGAGCGGATTTCCTTGTCAATGTCTTGCGACAAGGTCAACCCGGCACGCTTGTTGGCGGTTGAACGCATGTCAGTAATTTGTTTGATCAGGTAACTGGCTTTCTGACCAGCAAGATTGGGCATGGTGTCGTCGGGGGCGATACCGTCCGTGCCATGGCAATCGGCGCATTGCTGGGCCAAGCGCGCTCCGGTGGCGGCGTTGCCCGACGGTGTTGCACCATGTGCCGTTGCTTGCGCGCTCAACACGACAGCAAGCGCCACACAAAGATATTTGAAAAACGTCTTCATGGCGTCGGAATTTGACGTTTTGCACACCAACTCGCAAGTTCGGACTCTTGTCCGTTTCGAGACCGGTATGTACAAGTGTGAAGATGATGATCAACGATCCGGAATCGGGCCTGGATTTCAACTTGGCGGATGAGTCTGCAACCTGCGCGCTCGCGGTTCGGATCGCCCGAGCCGCCGCGCCCGGCGACGTGATTGCCCTGCTCGGTGATCTCGGCACCGGCAAGACGGTGTTCGCCCGCGCCTTCATCCGGGCGCACTGCGGCGATGATGAAGAAGTCCCGAGCCCGACCTTCACACTGTTGCAGACCTACGATGCCGACACGCTCACCATCTATCATTTTGATCTCTATCGTTTGAACCATGCTGACGAAGCGTTGGAGTTGGGCATTGAAGAAGCCTTCGCCGACGGCATTTCCCTGATTGAATGGGCGGAACGGTTGGGCGGCTGGTTGCCGGCCAACAGGCTCGACGTCACCCTGAGTGCCGGGGCCAACGCTAACGCACGGCGTGCGCACTTGTTGGGCCATGGGTACTGGCAGGCGAAGCTGGGCGAAGGCATCAGCGAAGGCGCCATTCATGCCTGAACGCCACAATCAAATTGACGCGTTCCTGGACAGCGCCGGATGGGGCAACGCAGATCGCCACCCGCTCGCCGATGACGCATCGTTCCGGCGCTATGACCGCATCACCGAAGGTGCGCGCCGCGCCGTGTTGATGGACGCACCGCCCCCCAAGGAAGATGTGCGGCCGTTCCTCAAGATTGCTCAGAAGCTGACGAAACTCGGCTACTCCGCGCCCGTAATTTATGCCAGCGATATCGACGCCGGTCTGCTTTTGTTGGAAGACCTGGGCGACGACACCTATACCCGTGTCTTAGCTCGAACGAGCGAAGCGGACACAGAGTGGCAACTCTATGCTTTGGCCGTGGATTTTCTCGTCGATCTGCACCGCCGGCCCACCGATGAGACCATGCCGCCGGATTTATTGACTTATGACGAAGAGACATTACTGGCGGAAGCGCTGCTGTTCACCGACTGGTATATGCCCGCCGTGACGGGCGCCGAGACATCAGCGGATTGCTGCGCTTCCTATGTGGATGCATGGCGGCAGGTGTTGGCTCCGGTGCTGCAAGTCGACGCCACGCTGGTGTTGCGAGACTTCCATGTCGATAACCTGATCTCGCTGCCTGAGCGCGCCGGCGTTGCGGCTTGCGGTGTGTTGGATTTCCAGGACGCCCTTGCCGGCCATCAGGCTTACGACGTGATGTCGCTACTTGAAGACGCCCGGCGCGATATCGACGATGATCTGGTTGCAGCGATGATGGCCCGTTACCTCGATGCGTTGCCGGACGTGAATGCAGTCGATTTCAAGCGCGATTTCACGATCTTGGCCGCAGGGCGCCATGCCAAAGTGATCGGCATCTTCACGCGGCTTTGCCGGCGGGATGCAAAACCCGATTATCTGGTGCATATTCCCCGGGTGTGGCGATTGCTGGAGCGCGCACTGGCGCATCCGGCCCTGGCCCCGGTAGCGACGTGGATGGATCGTTTTATGCCGCCGGTGGATCGCATCGTGCCACCAGTAGCCGACCTGAGCCCGCCCCGATGATGAAGGAATGAATATGGCGCCGATGCCCAAAAAAGCGATGGTGCTGGCAGCTGGCAAGGGCCTGCGCATGCGCCCCATCACCGACAAGACCCCAAAGCCGATGATCCCGGTCAATGGTCGCCCGCTGCTCGATCACGCCCTTGATCGCCTGCAAGACGCCGGCATTGAAGAGGTCGTGGTCAACACTCATCACCTAGCCGAGCAGATCGAGCGCCATCTGGCGACCCGCAAGACGCCGAAGATCACCTTTTCACGCGAAGACGATTTATTGGAGACCGCCGGCGGCGTCAAAAAGGCCTTGGCGTTATTGGGCGACGAGCCGTTCATCGTCGTCAACGCCGATGCCTTTTGGCTCAATGGGCCGACCGACGCGCTTGGACGCTTGGCTGACATTTGGAATGAAGACCAGATGGACGGTTTGTTGCTGTTGCATTCCACCGTCGATGCCTATGGATATGCCGGCAAAGGCGACTTCAATTGCGAAGCTTGTGGGAAATTGACCCGCAGATCGGAAATGGAATTGGCGCCCTGGCTGTTCGCCGGCATTCAGATTTTACATCCGAAGGTTTTCGTCGATACCCCCGACGGCGCGTTTTCGCTGAACGTGATTTACGACCGGTTGTTGGAGGCCGAGCGGCTCTATGGCGTCGTCCATGATGGCGAGTGGTTCCATATCGGCACCCCCGACGGCCTAGCCGAAGCGGAGGCCTTTTTGAAGGTCCGCTATCCCGGCGTCAAACATCGCTGAGCGGGCGATGACTTTGGATTCCTCCAGACCACCAACCGTTTTTACCATTCCCGCCGGCTGGCCGTTCGTCGATGCCTTGGCAGAAGGGCTGATGGCGGAGGCCGAAGGCCAGCCCGAAGCGCTCGCGGCCATGACCGTATTGTTGCCGACCCGGCGTGCCGGGCGATCGCTGCGTGAAGCCTTTTTGCGCCTGAGCGGCGGTCGACCCATGCTATTGCCGCGCATGATGCCCTTGGGCGACATGGAAGACGAAGACCTTTTGATCGGCGGCTGGGAAACGGGGCTCGGGTCGAGCGATGAGGAGTTGTACCTGCCGCCGCCGATCCCCGGCTTGCGCCGCCAGATGTTGCTGGCACGCCTCGTCATGGCGCGGCCCGACAATGCCGCCACCCCGGAACAAGCGATGTTTTTGGCCCAGGAGCTAGCGCGTCTTCTTGACCAAGTTCATACCGAGCGCCGAGATTTCGCCGCCCTCCAAGACCTCGTCCCCGAAGCCTTCGCTGAACATTGGCAAATCACCCTCGATTTCCTAAAGCTGGTGACGGAACTGTGGCCGGGGCTTTTGCAGGCCGAAGGGGCGCTGGACCCAGCCGATCGGCGCAACCGCTTGTTGGAGGCACGCAACCGCTTGTGGCTGAATGCGCCGCCCGGCAATCCGGTGATCGCCGCGGGTTCGACCGGCTCCATCCCCGCCACTGCCGACTTGCTGGCCACGGTGGCGCGATTGCCGCAAGGAGCTGTGGTGTTGCCGGGCCTCGACCGCGGCGCATCAATCGAAACTTGGAACCATTTGGCCCCGTCGCATCCGCAGTACGGCATGGCGCAGTTGATTCGCCATCTCGGCATTGAACGCGGCGATGTCACTGAGTGGCCAGGCACTGGAAAAGGCACTGGCAAGGACACAGGCGGCGATGCAACCCAACCGGCGCGCACGGCCTTGATCAACGCAGCCCTGGCTCCGGCTGAAGCGGGCGGCCAACCGCTGCCGAGCGCTGTCGACGCCACCACCGCACTGGAGGGCATCAGCCGCATCGATTGCCCGGGCCCAACGGAGGAAGCCGCCGTCATCGCCTTGATGATGCGGCGCAATCTCGATCTGCCGGGCCGCACCGCCGCCCTGGTGACACCCGACCGCGATCTGGCGCGGCGCGTCGCTGCTGAACTTCGGCGTTGGAATATCCACATCGACGATTCAGCCGGCATCCCCTTGGCGCAGACGCCGCCTGGCGCGTTCTTGCGGCTGATTGCCGAAACCGTCGCCACCGAGCTGACGCCGGTGGCGCTGCTATCATTGTTGAAACACCCGCTGGCCACTGCCGGGGTCTCGCCAAGTGCGTGCCGGCGGTTTGCACGAGACATCGAAATCGCCGCATTGCGCGGGCCCAGGCCGGCACCCGGCTTTGACGGCCTTCGCGCCGCGCTGTCAGAGGCGGAGGCGGAAACCGGCACCAAAATCGAACCCGCTAGCCTTGAAATATTCGAGCGCGTGCACGAACAACTCTCGCCAATGCTGGACGCCTTCAACCAAGACGCGCCGTCCCTTGAGGACTTGCTTCGCCGCCACATGGAAACGGCGGAGGCCCTGAGCGCACGAGATGACGACAGCGGCGAGCACACACTTTGGGGCGGCGAGGACGGCGAAGCGGCAGCCGCCTTGATGGCCGACCTGCAACAAGCCGCGTCGGCGTTTCCTGAACTGTCGCCACGTGAATACCCGGCAATGTTCGAGGCCGCTATGATGGGGCGTGTCGTGCGACCGCGTTTCGGCACCCATCCGCGCTTGTTCATCTGGGGCCTGCTGGAAGCACGCTTGCAGCGCACAGATCTGGTTATACTGGGCAGCCTCAACGAAGGCTCATGGCCGCCAGAGGCCCAGGCCAATCCGTGGATGAGCCGCCCGATGTTGGAAACCTTCGGACTGCCTTTGCCCGAGCGCCACGTCGGCCTGACAGCGCACGACTTCGTCCAGGCCCTGGGCGCACCGCAAGTCGTCATGACCCGGGCTGAGCGCGTCACCGGCACGCCAACCGTCCCCAGTCGATGGTTACGGCGCATGGATAACGTGTTCGAGCGGCTTGGACTGTCTCAAGCCTTGCGGCCTGAAGAACCATGGCTCGATTGGGTCAGTGCGCTCGACCGGCCCAAAGCGCCGCGCCCCGCCTTGCCGCCACGTCCGACACCGCCTGCCGACGCGCGGCCGGATAAACTCTCGGTGACGCGCATCGAAACCTTGGTCCGCGACCCCTACGCCATCTATGCCGGACAGATTTTGAAACTCCGCGCGCTCGACCCGCTACAGGCCGACCCCGGCGCCGCCGATAGGGGTACCATCGTGCACCGAGCCATGGACCGCTTCATCAAGGCGTTCCCCGACGATCTGCCCGCCGACGCGGAACGCCATTTGCTTGAGATCGGGCGCGAGGTGTTCGAATCCTTCCTGACCCGGCCCGGCGTCCGCGCCCTTTGGTGGCCTCGGTTCCAGCGCATCGCCAGCTGGTTTGTCGCCAACGAACGCCGGCGCCGAGAGCAAGGCTTTCGCACGGTGTCGACGGAAGCCACCGCGAAACTGGAAATTTCCGGATTTCGCGGGCCTTTCACGATCAACGCCCGCGCCGACCGGATCGATTTCCGGGCCGATGTGGGTTACGCCGTCATTGACTATAAAACCGGCGCACCGCCCACCGCCAAACAGGTCGAGGCCGGCTGGAATCCGCAATTGCCGCTGGAAGCAGCCATGGCCGAAGCGGGGAATTTCCCAGGGCTCGATCCGGCGCCGGCGGCACAGCTCGTCTACATGCGGCTTTCCGGCGGACGACAACCGGGCGAGGAACGCGTGTTGAAGCTCGATGTGGCGGATGTCATCAGCGAGACCTTGGTCGGCGTCACCAAACTGGTGCAAAAGTTCGAAGACCCGGCGACACCGTATCTGTCTCAACCGCGCCCGCAGTTTCTCAACCGGTTTGGCGATTACGACCACTTGGCCCGCGTCAAGGAATGGCGCGGCAGGCGGCGGACATGAGCACCGTTTCGTTGTCACAAACGCTGGTGCAAGGCATCGGCGCTCAGGTTACGGCAGCTGACCCGTCGGGATCAGTCTGGGTGTCGGCCAACGCCGGTACCGGTAAAACCCGGGTACTGGTCGACCGTATCTCACGGCTGTTGCTGGCCGGCACACCGGCGCACCGGATTTTGTGCCTGACCTTCACTAAGGCCGCCGCCGCCGAGATGGCCAACCGCCTGAACGACCGTTTGGGGCATTGGGCGGCAGCCGATGCCGATGCTTTGCGAGACAGCCTGCACGCCCTGTTTGGCCGCGCGCCTAGCGACGACGAAGAACGGCGCGCGCGGCGGCTGTTTGCCGAAACCATCGACGCGCCAGAAGGGCTGCGTATCCGAACCATCCATTCTTTCTGCGAATCGTTGCTGGGGCGGTTTCCGCTGGAATCGGGCTTGCCTGCGCACTTCACCGTGATCGATGAACGGCGTGCCGCTGAATTGCGCGAAGCCGCCCGCGACCGCGTCTTCAACCGCGCCGCCACCATGCAAGATTCCACCCTGAACGAGGCGCTCAACCATCTGGCCGGATTGGTCGACGAAACCGGCTTTGCCGATGTGATGGCTGAACTGGATGCCGGTCGCCACAAGCTTCATGCCATGATTGCCGCCCATGGGGGGCTGGGGCCGTTGATCGAAGCCGGGCGGCGGCGGCTTGGCCTTGAAGATGACGACACCCGCGCCTCGACCATCGCTGCCGCCTGCGCCGACGCGGCGTTCGATGGCCCGGGCCTCGCCGATGCCGTGAGTGCGTTGAAAGAAGGCACCAAAACCGACCTGGACCGCGCCGCCCAGATCAACCACTGGCTCAGCCATGATCCCAACGACCGGGCAGCTGAGTTTATCAGTGATTATGCGTCGGTGTTCCTGACGCAAAAGAACGAGCCCCGCGCGCTGAAGGGCCTGATGACGAAGAAGCCCGCCGAAGCGCACCCGCAAGCGCTTGACGCCATGCTTGCCGAGCAAACGCGCGTGTTCGACGTGATCCAACGCCTGAAAGCCATCGCCATCGCCGACAACACCCATGCATTGCTAAGTGTCGGTGCTGCATTGTTGGAAACCTACGAAGCCCTGAAACGGCTGCGCGCCCAAGTCGACTACGATGATTTGATCGAAAAAGCACAAGCGCTGCTCGATACGCCGGGGCGCATCTCGTGGGTGCACTTTAAATTGGATGGCGGCATCGACCATGTACTGGTGGATGAGGCGCAGGATACCAGCCCGGTGCAATGGCGGGTTATTGAGGCGCTGGCCGGGGATTTCTTCAGCGGTGCGGGACGCGAGCTCGAGCGCCCCCGCACGCTGTTTGCTGTGGGTGATGAAAAACAATCGATCTATTCGTTCCAGGGCGCCGACCCGGCTGAGTTCGGTGTTACGGGTGCACGCGCCGGCGAGCGCGCCCGCGCCGCCGCCCAAACCTGGAACAAGGTCGAGATGGCGTTGTCTTGGCGGTCCGCGCCGGCGATTTTGCGCGCCGTCGATGCCGTCTTCGCCCGCGACATCGCCGCCGATGGCCTAACCTGGGACGAGCGCCCGGTGCGCCATCAATGGTCGCGCGACGGCGAGGCGGGATTGGTGGAGCTTTGGCCGACGGAACGCCCGCTGATCGTTGGCGACGACGACCCCTGGGACGCGCCGCTCGACCAGATTTCAGCAGAAAGCCCCGACGTGCGGCTTGCCGGCAAGATTGCCGATACCATTGCCGGATGGATCGCCGGCGGCGAAGAATTGATATCGCAAGGCCGGCCCATCGAGCCCGGCGACGTGATGGTTTTGGTGCGCACGCGCGGAGTCTTCGCCGAGGAGGTCGTGCGCGCGCTTAAAGACCACGACATCCCCGTCGCCGGTCGCGACCGCATTATCTTGACTGACCATCTGGCGGTGATGGATCTGATCGCGGCGGCGCGGTTTGCGTTATTGCCCGACGA
Organism: Rhodospirillaceae bacterium; assembly: GCA_018698795.1. Taxonomy (GTDB): domain Bacteria; phylum Pseudomonadota; class Alphaproteobacteria; order Rhodospirillales; family Casp-alpha2; genus TMED8. The sequence continues at coordinate 15,456 of JABIPG010000175.1, read as the reverse complement.
CGATCTCAATACTGCGACCGTGCTCAAGGGCCCGTTCATTGAAATGAACGAGGACGTCTTGTTCGAACTGGCGCACGATCGCACCACCCGGTTGTGGGCTGAGCTTGTGCGGCGCAAGGATGAGCCAGCATTCACCAAGGCCCATGCGCGCTTGGCGCAATTTCTATCGCGCGCCGATACCATGCCACCGTATGAATTTTTCACGGCGATTTTGGCTGATGGCGGGCGCGAGTCCCTGCTCGCACACCTGGGCGCCGAAGCCGCCGACCCGGTCGATGAGTTCATGGCTCTGACGCTGGATTTCGAGCGCGACCATGTGCCGTCACTGGAAAGCTTCGTGCATTGGGTTGAGCATGGTGAGACCGAGGTTAAGCGCGACCTGGAACAAAGCGGCGGCGAAGTGCGGGTGATGACCACCCACGGCGCGAAGGGCTTGCAAGCGCGAATCGTATTTTTGGCCGATACCTGTTCGTTGCCGGCACGGCAATTGGCGGATCGGGTCCGCTGGGGCGACAAAGAGCCTGATCCCCGGGACCGGTTTGTCCTGTGGCCCGCATTCAAGGATTTCGAGGAAAGCGTCACCGCTGGCATCGCCGAAGCATCGCGCATCGCCACTGAGCAGGAATATCGTCGGCTGCTCTATGTCGCCATGACCCGGGCCGAGGATCGGCTCTATATCTGTGGCTGGAAGGGCGAGCGCGAGTTGGATGACGGCTGCTGGTACCGGCTGGCCGAGGAAGGCCTGAAATCCCTCGACGCAACCGAAACCCTGGCGTTCGGCGAGATGGACATCCTGCGTCTAACATCGCCACAGACCGTGCCGGCCAAACAGGCCGAAATGACCCTGGCACTCGCCGGTGGTGCGCTCACGTTGCCCGATTGGGCGACCCGCCCGCCGGCACCCGAGCCTGCCCCGACCCAGCCGCTGAGCCCATCCAAGCCCGAAACAGAGCCCGCCGTCCGCTCACCGCTACAGCCCGACGACACCAATCGTTTCCTGCGCGGCAAACTGATCCACGCGTTGCTGCAAACCCTGCCCGACCTGCCCACCAGGGCTCGTGCCGATGCCGCCCGGCGCTATCTGGAGATGCCGGGGCACGGCTTGGATGGCGGCGAAGTTCAAGCCATCGCGCTGGAAACATTGGGCATTTTGGAGGACGCAGCATTTGCGCCGCTGTTCGGCTCCGGCAGCCGCGCCGAAGTGCCCATGGTCGGCACCCTCCCGGCGGGCGACGGCGGCGAGGGTGTGGTCGTATCGGGGCAGGTCGACCGCTTGTTGGTCACCGATGATGAAGTCATTGTGATCGACTATAAAACCAATCGCCCGCCACCCTTGAGTGAGGCCGATGTCCCCGGCGTGTATTTGCGTCAAATGGCGGTTTACCGCGCTTTGCTGGGTGCGATTTATCCGGACCGAACCATACGAGCAGCGTTGTTATGGACCGATGGCCCCAGATTGATGCCACTCGACCCGGATAGGTTGGATGGCTACCTTGACGATGCATCGCTTCGTGCCTAAATTTCGTACAACGGATTTTCCAGCGACACACCCTTCGATACAGGATTTAACCCATGCCCAAACAGGTCTCCGACGACTCCTTCGACACTGACGTACTCAATGCAGATGGCCCCGTATTGGTCGATTTCTGGGCCGAATGGTGCGGTCCCTGCAAGCAGATTGCCCCGGCGCTGGAGGAACTCGACCAGTCTATGGGCGACAAGGTCACCGTGGCCAAGGTCAACATCGATGATAACCCGATGACGCCATCGAAGTATGGCGTGCGCGGCATCCCGACGCTGATCTTATTCAAGGGCGGTGAAGTGGCGGCCACCAAGGTCGGCGCCATTCCGGCCAGCCAGCTGAAAAGCTGGGTCGAAGAAAACATCTAAAGTTCCAACCCCAAGATTTGCGAGGCCCTCATGAGCAAGCTTGAGATCCATCAGGTTGCTGTCCTGAGTGACAACTACGTTTACCTCGCGCACGACGCTGAGACCGGCGCCACCGCGGTGGTTGACCCCGCCGTGGTCGAGCCCGTGATGGCCGCCGCCGCGGCCAAAGGTTGGAAGATCACCCATATCCTGAACACCCACCATCATGCCGACCACACCGGCGGCAACCTGGAAATCAAGGATATGACCGGCTGTACCATCGTCGGCCCAAAAGCCGACAAGGACCGCATCCCCGGCATCGACATCGAAGTCGCCGACGGTGACACCTACATGCTGGGCAATGCCGAAGCCAAAGTTTTCGACGTCCCCGGCCACACCAGCGGCCACTGCGCCTTCTGGTTCGCGGGTTCCGATGCGTTGTTCAGTGGCGATACGCTGTTCGCCATGGGCTGCGGGCGATTGTTCGAAGGCACGCCGGCGCAAATGTGGGATTCGCTTTCCAAGTTCATGGACCTGCCGGACGCGACGCAGATTTTCTGCGCGCACGAATACACACTTTCCAACGGCGAATTCGCCTTAAGCGTCGAGCCCGAAAACGCCGACTTGCTGGCGCGCATGGAAGAGGTGCGCGAAAAACGCCGTGGCGGCGTGCCCACGGTGCCCTCCACGCTAGCCGAGGAAAAAGCCACCAACCCGTTCCTGCGCCCGATGAGCGCACACCTGCAAGAGACTGTCGGCTTGAGTGGTGCGGGCCTGGTCGAAGTCTTCACGGAAACGCGGGCGCGCAAGGATAGCTTCTAGCGCGCTTCGATCGGTGAAACTCGGCATGAAATTCAGGGCCAAAAAACTCACGCAAAATCACTGTTTGTTTCATATCGTTTGAAGACAGCGACCAGCAGTTCCCACGACATGCCTTGCGGTCATTCCTCGGGTTGTTTTACCATTGAGACTGACTGCTTGGGCCACGACTTCCACTGCAGACCAGAAAATTGCGAGTATGATGGCGTCCGACCAAGCCTTACAGGCGTAGGAACCGGTTGCCAGACTTTCCGCGAATGCCATGCACCGATAGAGCGATAGTGAGAGATGAGCCATGACCGCAATACTCGACCGCAAAACCTACGGAGCAGGCGACGTCATTTTCACCGAAGGCGAACGGGCTGACGTTGCCTATATCATCCAAGAAGGTTTGGTTGCGTTGTCAAAACAACGCGACGGCCAGGAGGTTGAGCTTGATCTGGTTGAAGCCAACGGGATTTTCGGCGAAGTGGCGTTGATCGACGATATGCCGCGCATGGTCTCGGCGCGCGCGCTCGAGCCCAGCACCGTTGTCGTCATTTCGCGCCGGGTGTTTAAAGACAAGCTTGAAGGGACGGACCCGTTCATCCGAGGCCTCTTGAACATGTTTGCGGCAAACACCCGAAAGCTCAGCCGTATGGCAGCGTCTTGATGGCATTTTTTGACCAAGCACAGCTTTCAGTCCTAGCTGCTACGTGTGATAGTTTGCACCGTCGTTTTCCCGGGAGGGTCCTATGAAATCTAGAATCGTGCGCGCCAATGAAGGCCAAACCAAAATCGCACCGGCGGACAAATTCATCGGCCAAGTGTTGCAAGATCAAGTGTTTGTACCCGAGGACCCATCGCGCTTGCGCGTCACGCGCGTCACCTTTACGCCGGGCGGACGAACCAACTGGCACACTCACGCGGTCGGTCAAATTCTCTATGTTGTATCGGGTGTCGGGCGGTTTCAGTTAGAGGGCGAAGCCGTGCAGGAAATTGGCGCCGGCGACACTGTCGTGATCCCGCCCAAGACGCGCCATTGGCATGGTGCCGCGCCGGACCAAATGATGTGCCACCTAGCGCTGTCCGAGTCCGACGATACCGGCGCCGCAACGGACTGGCTGGAAGCCGTCAGCGACGCCGACTACACCACCGTCCCAACGCCCTAGCTATCCCCCGCACCGACCCGATGGTGCCAGAACGTCGAGGCGACCTTAAATAATTTGCGTCGCCGAAAGATGACCTGCCATCACGGCTTTGCACGCCGCCTGGCCAAGGCTTCGCGCTGGGCAATGTAGACGCCACTGATAAAAATCAGGGTGCCGCCGGTCCAGGTCGCCCAGGTCGGCACTTCGCCGAACAGCACATAGGCGATCAGCGAAATCCACACCAGCTTGGTGAAGTCGAAGGGCAGGATGGTGGAAAGCTCGGTCTGGCGCACCGCTTGCGCCAAAATAAAGTGCACGCTCGAGCCGATAGCCCCCATCAGCGCCAACCAGGCAAGCTCGGTGGTGGACGGCCATTGCCACACGAACAGCGCCGGGATCAACGACACCGGCGTCATCAGCGCCGCCATATAGGCGACGATCGTGAGGCTCGATTCGGTGCGGCTCAGTGATTTCACCATCAACATCACGCCGCCCCAGGTAACCGCGGCGGCGAGGGTCAACATATGGCCCTCGGAGATGGTGCCGAAGCCCGGGCGGACGATCACCATGGCGCCGATAAACCCAACCCCGATGGCCGCCCATCGATGCATACCGACGACCTCGCGCAAGATCAGCACACTTAGCACCGTCGCGAATACCGGGGCCGTAAACCCGAGCGCCACCAATTCGGCCAACGGCGTAATGCCGACGGCGGTAAAGAAGCACATCATGTTGATCACATTGAACCCGGCGCGGCCCAAGTGCGCGCCGATGCGGCGGGTTCGAAACACTCCGATGCCGGAACGCAAAATAAAGGGAGAGAGGAACACCAGCCCGAAGAGAGAACGGAAGAACACGATCATGTAAGGATGCACGCCCTCGGATATATGGCGCGCAACGGTGTTCATGCTCGCCGCCAGCAGCGTCGACAGCAGCATCAGTAAAATGCCGCGTGTAGCGCCGGACATTTCCGCCGGCTTCAACATTTAGGTACCTTACGCGGCGTCGAAAAAGCGGTTGGCTTCCTCGAACAGCGCCATGTTGCGTTCCACGTTATAGGGTTCTTCCAAGAGGTTTTCCGGATTCCACTCGCTGCGCGGTTCTTCGAAGAAATTACCGCCATAGACATGCAGCGCGCCGGTGCATCGGCTCAACGGATTGGTGACGGAGTGGACGACATCCTTGCCCAGTGGCGCAACCTCGCCTTCGCCGAGAGACTTGGCGCCGGCGGCTTCCACCAGCCCACCTTCGGCGTCTTTGACTTTACGCCAAAACACATTGTCCTCGCGCCCCGTATAAAGGCCGATGACGGCCCACATGTTGTGATTATGTGGCTTCAAGGTCATGCGCGGCGCCCATACCAGATTGAGGATCGTAAGATCGTCAGCCACATAAACTTTGTTGACGCCGCCGCGTTGAGGCTCGCCCAATGTGGCCATCAAGGCAGGCCGGTCCGCGATGGCTCCTTCGACGATTTCACGCACCGCCGTATGGCTGTCAGTTTCTTTCACGGCGTTCTTGCAGTCGTCAATGAAACGCTCAAGATCGAACATGGCTTTCTCTCCCCACCCAAATCGATTGGCCGAAAGCATATCCCTCTGATGAGTACAGAGCAATCCGCGCCCGCGTCTCCTCACATTGCCCCGAGCCGATAAATGCGTATGATTTCGCGAGGCGAAAGGAATATCCATGGCACCCTTGGAAAGCTCTGAGAAAGTCTGGCTCGATTACGACCAAGCGGCACTCGACCGGCAGTACGACCAACGCGTGCTGGTCCCTGATGCCGATGAATACATGGTGCGCCATGCGGCTAAAAGCGCCCAGGTTCGTGAACGCCTGGAATGCCGGCTTGATGTCACTTACGGTCCGTCTCCGGATGAAGTGCTGGACATTTTTCCAACGGCTGCGCCGGGGGCGCCATTGGTCGTTTACTTCCACGGTGGCGCCTGGACCCGATGGCACAAGGACCACAACAGCTTTCAGGCACCGGCGTTCGTCGACGCCGGGGTGACGTTTGTGTCGGTCAATTTTTCACTGGTCCCCGGCGTCAGCCTGGATGAACAGGTGCGCCAATGCCGCGCCGCCGTGCAGTGGTGCTTCCAAAACGCCGCTTCTTTCGGCGCGGATGGGGATCAATTCTACGTCGCCGGACATTCATCGGGCGCGCACATCGTCGGGCTGCTGGCCGTCACCGATTGGACGGCAATCTGGGGCCTGCCCTCAGACGCCATCAAGGGCGTAATCTCTATCAGCGGCATGTATGACCTGGAGCCAGTGCGTCTGAGTGCGCGCAATGCTTATCTGCATCTCGATGACGCCGCCGTCACGCGCCTTAGCGCCATGCGCCAAATCCCTGACACCATGCCGCCGATGGTGATTGCCTACGGCGGCGGAGAGCAGATCGAATTCCGCCGCCATTCCACGGTTTTCGCCGCTGAACTGCGCCGCCTCGGCCATGCGTGCCAGGAGTTTGACATGCCCGGCCTCAATCATTTCGATATGGGCGAGCAATTCGCCGACCCGGCGTCACCCGCAATGCGCGCCGGGTTTGAGATGATCGGCGTATAAGGTTGGGTCTTTTTTAAGCTGGCCCTGAAACTACCCCTAAATCCGTCTGCGAAGCCGCCTACGAAACCGTCTCTGGGCCGATTTTGATCACTTTCTTGCCGAAGTTTTCGCCTTCTAACAACCCTAGGAATGCCTGGGTGGCGTTTTCCAACCCTTCAGTGATGTCGATCTTGTATTTGATTTGCCCCGCCTTCAGCCAGCCCGCCACCTCGACCTGGAACTCACGCATGAGGTGCCAGTGGTCGGTGACGATGAAGCCCTGCATGCGGACGCGTTTTCGGTGCAAGTGCTCTAGGTTCTTGACGCCGTAACGCTGATCGCCCACCAAATTGTACTGGCTGATGGCGCCGCACTGGATGAACCGCGCGTAGTTGTTAGCATGCTCCAGTGCCGCCTCCAGCATGGCGCCGCCGACGTTTTCAAAATTGACATCGATGCCGTCTGGACAGATACGCTGCATGGCAGCCAGGTAGTCTGTATCGGTCCGGTGATTGAAGACGGCGTCGAAGCCCAGTTCTTCCGTTACGTAGGCGAGCTTGGCGTCGGTGCCGGCGCATCCCATCACCTTGCACCCGGCGATCTTTCCCATCTGCCCGGCCAACTGGCCGACTGCGCCGGACGCAGCCGAAACAAACAGTGTCTCGCCTTCCTTAGGTTGACCGATCTCGCGCATGCCAACCCATGCGGTCAAGCCCGGCATCCCCAATAGCCCCAAAAAATAGGGCAATGGCGCCAAGTCGGCATCGACTTTGGCGATCCCCTTGCCACCGGCAACGACACTGTGGTCGGCCCAGTCCATCATACCGACGACCACTTCACCGGCCTGAAATTTCGGGTTTAATGATTCGGTCACTTCACCAACACAGCGCGCGATCATCGGAGCGCCGACCTCAAAATTGGCAGCGTAGGATTTTTCCGCATCCAGGCGGCCGCGCATGTAGGGATCGAGGGACATGTATATGGCGCGCACCGCCACATCGTCATCGGCCAGTGCCGGCAGTTCAGCCTCGCGCATATCGAAATTGTCGAGCCCGGCTGGGCCATGGGGCCGGCTTTTCAGTAGAACCTGTCGAGTCGTGGGCATTGGCGTGCTCCCTATGCGTTGTCGGCGAGGATGGTACCGGCTAGATACAGCGATCCGCAAATCAGAATGCGGGCGGGAGCCGTATTTTCCCGGACAATGGCGTTGATGGCATCAGCGGCGGACGGCATCGGCCGGGCATCAATCATCGCCGCCAAGGCTTTTGCGCTGAAACTGTTGGCTTCATTGGGGATGGCGATACATGCCGTGGTTTCGGCGACGCCCGCCAATGGGGCCAAAAACCCGCCGGCTTCCTTGCTGTTCATCATGCCCGAGACCAAATGCAGCGGGCAGTCTTTCCACTCAGATCCCGCAAATGCGGCCAAGTTGGCGCCGGCTGCCGGGTTGTGGCCGCCGTCGAGCCATAGCTCCCAGTCTTCGGGCAAGGCTTGCACCAACGGTCCGCGCGTCAGACGCTGCAAACGGCCAGGCCAAGCCACGTCACACAATCCTTGGGCGACAAACTTCGGTCTCGGCGACAACTCGCCCAACCGACCGAGCGCCGCAATAGCCAGTCCGGCATTCTCCACCTGATGCGGCCCCGCAAGTGCCGGCGATGGAAACAAGCGCCGTCCGAGCGCATCGTCGAAAATCAAATTGCCGCCACGGCTTGCAATCTTCCAATCCGGTCCCTGTTCGATCACCGGCGACTTCACGGTTCGCGCCGTCTCCAATATGACGGCGCGCGCTTGCGGGGCTTGCCGCGCCATCACGCATGGCACGCCGCGCTTCAAGATGCCCGCTTTTTCAGCGGCAATGGCACCCAGCGTCTCGCCCAGGAATTGCTGATGGTCCAGGCTCACCGGCGTGATGATGGTGAGGCGCGGCTTTTCAATCAGGTTGGTGGCGTCGAGCCGCCCACCGAGTCCCGTCTCCAGCAACACAATATCCGCCGGCGTGCGCGAAAACGCGAGAAATGCCGCCACCGTGGTGATTTCAAAAAAGGTGATGGGCTCACCACGGTTGGCCTCCTCGCATTCCTCCAGCAAGGCGGTCAGCTCATCTTCGGCGATCAGTTCACCGGTGACGCGGATCCGCTCATGGAAGCGCACCAAATGCGGCGACGTATAAACGTGCACCCGTCGCCCCGCGGCTTCCAGCGCAGCGCGCATCATGGCGATGGTGGAGCCTTTGCCGTTGGTGCCGGCAACGTGCACCACGGGAGGCAAATGCTTTTCAGGATTGCCAAGCCGCGCCAACAAAGTCTCGATCCGGCCCAGTGACAAGTCAATGAGCTTCGGGTGCAGGTCCATCAACCGCGCCAGAACAACGTCACTGTCTGGGATGCTCACGATTATTTAGGGTCAGGCTCGTGGTCGATAACCAACGGCACATCGGGTGGCGCGTCAGGTAGGGCTTCGGCGCTGACTTCATCGGCTTCCGAACCGGCTTCGGGGTCGATCTTGGGTGCGGCAATATCGGGCGGTGGCGGCAACTCCACCTCGCCTTCCGTTGACGCGAGCGCATCGACCAAAGCCGGCCCCGGCGCATCAACCACGACCGGCTCGGGCGCATCGGCCACGGCCGAACCGGGTGTGGGCATGGTATCCTCATCGACGCTTTTGTTCATCAGCAAATCGATAACGCGAATCAGCGTGTCGCGCAGCGCCGTGCGCTCAACCACCATGTCGACCATGCCGTGTTCCAACAGGTATTCAGCGCGCTGGAAACCTTCGGGCAGGGTTTCGCGGATGGTCTGTTCGATCACCCTCTGGCCAGCAAACCCAATCACCGAGCCCGGCTCGGCGATGGCGATATCGCCCAACATGGCGAACGAGGCGGTAACGCCGCCGGTGGTCGGATCGGTCAACACCACGATATACGGCAATCCAGCCTGCTTGACCTCGTCCACGGCGATGGTGGTGCGGGCCATCTGCATCAGGGAATGAATACCCTCCTGCATGCGCGCGCCACCGGATGACGGGATCACCACCAACGGCGCATGCCGGCTGACGGCCTGGCGAGCCGCGGTCAACAACCCCTCGCCCACGGCCAATCCCATGGAGCCACCCATGAAGGCGAAATCGAACACCGCGACAACGACATTGTTGCCGCCCATGGTCCCGAAGGCGACCTTCAGCGCATCGTTCACGCCGGTCTTGGATCGCGCCTCTTTGATGCGATCGGAATAGCGTTTCAGGTCTTTGAATTTCAGCGGGTCGGCGGCGACTTCCGGCAACTTGATGGTCTCAAAGCCATCTTGATCGAACAGCAGTTCAAGCCGCGCATCGGCGCCCAGACGCATGTGATGGCCGCAATGCTGGCAAACGTGCAAGTTCTTTTCCAGATCGCGGTGGAAGATCATCTGGCCGCAGCTGGAACATTTGTGCCAGAGGTTCTCGGGGACTTCTTTCTGGCCGCCCACAAGCTCGCGCAGTTTCGGACGGACGAAATTTTTCAGCCAATTCATGCTTGCATTCCCCCTGTCAGACCCGCGCCTGACGCACACCTTTGGCCAGATCGGAAACCAGCGCAAGCACCTTGTCCGGGGCTTCGCCATTGTCGGCATTGGCGGCGACGATATCCACCAGCGCCGATCCGACCACGGCTGCGTCGGCGACGCGCGCGATCTCGGCGGCTTGTTCGGGCGTGCGGATGCCGAAACCGACGGCCACAGGCAAATCGGCATGACGCTTGATGCGCGCCACATGCGCCGCCACATCTGACGTGGCGGCGGATTTGGTGCCGGTGACACCGGTGACGGAAACAAAATAAATGAACCCCGACGCGTGCTCGACGACACGCGGCAGCCGCGCATCATCGGTGGTCGGCGCCGTCAGGTAAATGAAGTTGAGCCCGGCATCCAAACAGGGCAAACAAAGCTCGCCCTCCTCTTCCGGCGGCAAGTCGACAACAATAAAGCCATCAACGCCGGCCTCCTTGGCATCCTTCAAGAACCGCTCAACACCGTAGATGTAAATCGGATTGTAATAGCCCATGAGCACAATCGGCGTGTCGTCGTCCTGGACGCGGAACGTACGGACTGCGTCCAACACCTTGGCCAGCGTCATGCCGCCCTTGATGGCGCGCAGCGAAGCGGCCTGAATCGCCGGCCCGTCAGCCATGGGGTCCGAGAACGGCACACCGATCTCGATCACATCGGCCCCTGCGCCGGGCAGGCCCAGCAAAATTTCCGTCGCCGTTTCAATATCCGGGTCACCGGCGGTCAAGAAAGTCACTAGACCAGCGCGGCCTTCATCTTTCAGTGCCTGGAAGCGGCGCTCGATGCGGGTACTCATTCTTCGTTCATCTCCACGCCCAAGTGTTTGGCCACCGTGAAGATATCTTTGTCCCCACGGCCGCACATGTTCATCACCAGCAAAGTATCCTTGTCCATGTCTCCGGCGACTTTAGCCACATGCGCCAAAGCGTGACTCGGCTCCAACGCCGGAATAATGCCTTCCATGCGGGTACAAAGCTGAAACGCCTCCAAGGCTTCGTCATCGGTGACCGAGACATATTCGACCCGGCCCGTATCCTTGAGCCACGCGTGTTCAGGGCCGATGCCCGGATAATCCAGGCCGGCGGAAATCGAATGGCCGTCGAGAATTTGGCCCTCCTCGGTCTGCAACAGGTAGGTGCGATTGCCGTGCAGGACACCCGGGCGGCCACCGGTCAGAGACGCGCAGTGCTCGCCGGTCTCGACGCCATGGCCGGCGGCCTCAACGCCGATAATGCGCACGCTTTCGTCGTCCAGAAATGGATGGAACAGCCCCATGGCGTTTGATCCGCCACCCAGGCACGCCACCAAAACATCCGGTAGGCGGCCTTCGGCCTCGTGCATCTGTTCGCGTACTTCGTCACCGATGACGCACTGGAAATCGCGCACCATGGTCGGGTACGGATGCGGCCCCGCAACGGTACCGATGATGTAAAATGTATCTTCCACATTCGAGACCCAGTCGCGCAGCGCCTCGTTCATGGCGTCTTTGAGGGTGCCGGTGCCCGATGTTACGGGCCTGACTTCGGCGCCAAGCAACTTCATGCGGAACACGTTCGGCGCTTGGCGCTCCACGTCGGTGGCACCCATGTAGACGATGCACGGCAGGCCGAACAGTGCGCACACCGTAGCCGTCGCGACGCCGTGCTGGCCGGCGCCGGTCTCAGCAATGATGCGGGTCTTGCCCATACGCTTGGCCAGCAAGATTTGGCCGATGGTGTTGTTGATCTTGTGCGCGCCGGTATGGTTGAGCTCGTCGCGCTTGAAATAGACCTTGGCGCCGCCAAGCTCTTCGGTCAGGCGCTGGGCAAAATAGAGCGGGCTCGGTCGGCCCACGTAATGCTTCATCAAATGATGAAATTCAGCCCAGAAATCGTCATCGGCGTGGGCGTCGGCATAGGCTTGTTCCACAGCCAAGATCAGCGGCATCAAGGTTTCAGCGACGTAGCGCCCGCCATAGATACCGAAGTGTCCGTCCTCATCGACGCCGGTCCGGTAGGAGTTCCGTTTGGTCATTTTATCTTTCCCTGTCCGGCGTCCCGCCGTCCACGCCTCTTGTCGGTTTTGCTTTCCCTGTCCGGCGAACCGCCGTCCACGCCCCTTGGAATAACACCTTTAAATTCGAACGGCTATAAATCGCTAAGAGGCGCGGAAATGCAAGCCTTTTCAGCCTGTTTCGGCGCGCGCGGCGGTGATAAAGCGCTGGATTTTATCGGCATTCTTGATCCCCGGCGCATCTTCCACGCCGGTTGACACATCGACGCTCACGGCACCGCTGACCCGCACCGCTTCGGTAACGTTTTCAGGCGTCAAACCGCCCGCAAGAACCCAAGGCTTTGACCAGGTTTCGCCGGCGATCAATTGCCAATCGAACGCCAGCGCATTGCCGCCCGGTCGCGTCGCGTCGGCGGGCGGCTTGGCATCGAACATCAGCCGATCGACGGCTGGCTCGTAAGCTCGCGCGCGCACCACGTCTTCCCTAGCGGCAATCGCCATGGCTTTCATGACTGGCAACCCAAACATGGCCCGGATAGCTTGCGCGCGTTCCGGGGTTTCGTGGCCGTGCAACTGCATCATGTCAGCACCGACGGTCTCCGTGATTTCAGCCAACAACGCGTCGTCGGCATCAACGCTGAGCGCGACTTTGAGCACGCCCGCGGGCACCCGAGCCGCCAGTTCGGCTGCCCGCGCAATATCGACCGATCGCGGCGACGGCGGGAAAAACACAAACCCCACCATGTCGGCGCCAGCCTGGATGGCTGCATCGACATCGGCTTCGCGGGTCAGTCCGCAGATTTTTACTTCAACAGGCATGGTTCGAACACCGAGGCACAGGAATTAGCTGGCGATTTCTGCGCACATATGCCGATTTAATGACCGCAGCGTCAAGCCATTGGCGCTCAATTCACATCGTGACACAACTGGTGGTTGACGCTGCGCGGGCTGCACTACAAACTTGCTGCAAATGACTAAGATACCACGCGCCCCCATAATACATGAGCCTGAAATAAGGCTGTCCGGGTATTCAAGATCGTTGCCGCTTGCTGCGGCACTGATGGTTGCCGTGCTGTTTGCCGGCGCCTGGCATTTGATACGTGAAGATCAAGCTTTGCGGCTCGGTGGAGAAATCGCCGGCCAGGCCACGCACGTTGCCGCCCGCCTTGAAACTCATATTGCCACCCGCTTGGCGATCGGCGTGCACCTCGGCCACGATTTGGCCAAATTGAATATTAAATCGGTATCGGGCTTTCGCGAGATAACCCGCTCCCCGCTTGAATTGTTTTCAGATGTTCAGGCCATAAACTGGGTCGATAACGACCGCGTCATCCGCTGGGTCTCGCCGTTGAAGGGAAACGAGGCCGCGGTCGGCCTCGATCTCAGCACGCTACCCGCACCCATCGCAACATTGGAGGAAGCCAACCGCGCCCGATCATATCGTGTAACGGCCCCCATTAAGCTCGCCCAAGGCGGACGCGGGTTCGTCGCATATATTCCGTTGCGTTCAGACAAGGGACCGGGCGGTTTCCTGAATATCGTGTTCCGCACGGCTCCGCTTGTCGAGGCCACATTCTCTGACGATCTGAAACACCGCTTTTCCGTGATCATCACAGACGGCGACGTGCCCGTATATGGGCCCGTATATGGGCCCGTGTATGGGCCTGGGGATGGAAAAGCCGACACGCTTGATCCTCGTCCGACCTCCAAACCGGTGGCGATTGAAGTTGGAAACCGCGCATGGTCTTTGACGCTTGTGCCGACGCGGCAAACCTTGCGCCTGCATGCCTCTATTGTCGATGAGATGGTGCTTATGGTCGGATTGGCGCTCTCCTTCGCGATTGGATGGCTGTTGCGGTTCGCCATGCTGCGCCAACAAATCTTACGACAAAGCGAACGCCGCTTTCGCGATATCGCAACGGTCAGTTCCGACTGGTTTTGGGAGATGGACGACAACCTTCGCTTCACCTTTATCTCCGAGCGCTACAGCGTGATCACAGGCGTCAATGCCAATCACCCGATTGGTCAACGGCGCGAAGACCTTGCCGATGAAGCGCAATTGAGCACCAAAGAATGGACCGACCACCTCGCAGACCTCGCCGCCCATCGAGCGTTCAAAGATTTTGAATACACGATCATCACTGAGCAAGACCAAATACTGCATTTGCGGGTCAGCGGCGTCCCGGTATTCGATGGTGCTGGAAAATTTACCGGCTATCGAGGCAGCGCCACCAATACTACCGACGAAAGGATCGCGCTTGCAGCGCTGCGCGGCGCTGAAGAAAAGCTGCGCGATATCCTTGACAACACACCGGTCGGCATCGCCATCGTCAATCATCCCGCAGATACCACAAACGCCATGCCGGGCCGGCGCGTGTTCGCCAATCGCGCTTTGGTGGAGATGTTCCGTGCCTCATCCGAAGCGCAACTGCTTGCCGGCAACATCGGAGACACCTGGACCGACCTCGATCAAATGAAGGAACTCGAAGCAAAATTTCGCCGCGGTGAGAACCTGGTCAGCTTTGAGTGCCTCAGACGCCGCATGGACGGCATGCCGATGTGGGCGTCGATCAGCTCGTTGCCGATCACCTTCGACGGCAACGATTGTACCATGCTGTGGATATTCGACATCGATGAACGCAAGCGCATCGAGTTGGCGCTCCAGGAAAGCGAGGCGCAACTCCGGGCGATCTTCGACAACACGCCCATTTGCATGAATCTCAAGGACACCGATGGAAAGTTCATCTGGCTCAATAAACCCTATGAGGAATGGTACGGGTTCAAGGCCGAAGACATCATTGGCAAGACGACCGCCGATCTTGGTTTCGGCGGTGAAGTCGTCGACAACCTTACCGCCGCCGAAAAACAAGCCATAACCACTGGCAAAACATATGAGAGCGAAATCCGGGTCACCCAACCTGATGGAAATGTGTACGATCGCATCCTGATCAAATTCCCGATCAAATCGCCGGAAGGCAAAACCCACGGGATTGGCACGGTCGCAGTGGACATCACCGAACGCAAGCGCATGGAAGCCGCGTTGATGGTGGCGAAAATCGACGCGGAATCGGCCAACCGGGCGAAGTCTGAATTTCTGGCACACATGAGCCACGACCTGCGCACGCCGCTGAACGCCATCCTCGGGTTTTCCGAAATCATGACGCATGAAACCTTCGGGCCCGTCGGCGAAGCTCACTACAAAGAATACATCCAATTGATCCACGATAGCGGCAAGCAATTGGTAGAGATGGTCGACGATGTCCTCGACCTGTCGCGCATCGAAAGCGGCGAATACGAGCTATCGGAAGAATTCCTCAACGTTTCAGATGCCATGGCATCTTCCCGCCACCGTTGCCTACCCGGCGCTGCGGATGAAAACCTCGCTGCCATCAAGGTCGAGGTTGCCCCGGATGCGCCCACTTTACTCGCCGATGGGACGGCGATATCGCAAATCCTCGACAATCTGTTGACCAACGCCATCAAATACGCCGGCACCTTCCCGGAGATCACGCTATCGTGGAACGTGAGCGAAAACGGATCGGGTATCTTGCGGG
>JABIPG010000106.1 GCA_018698795.1 Rhodospirillaceae bacterium | reverse complement strand
TAGCATCCGGCCCGGAGATTTCGAATTTGGTAAACGAGCTTTGGTCAATCAGCACGACGCCTTCGCGTGCGGCGCGGTGTTCGCGCCCGATTGTCTCGACTTCATGGTCGCGATCAAAGCTGGGTGCAGAACGCCGGGTCTTGTTGCCAGGCTCGAACCAGTTTGCGCGCTCCCATCCGAATTTCGATCCGAACACGGCGCCCTCGGCCTGTAGAGCTGGGTAGAGTGGGCTACGCCGGACCCCGCGAGCGCTTTGCATTTCGTCGCCGGGCCAGGGGATGGCGTAGTATTTGGAATAACTTTCAACGGCCCGGTCGTGCAAAAACGCATGTCCCGTGTGCACCGCGCCGAAACGCCGGATGTCGAACGGCCAGAGATCGAGCCCCGGATCGCCTTCAATGATCCAATTGGCCATGGCCTTGCCGGCCCCGCCGGATGCGGCGATACCCGATGTAAAGCCGCATGCGGCATAGAAATTCTCGGTCGTCGGCACCAACCCCATGATCGGCTCGCCATCGGGAGAAATCGGGATCGGGCCATTGACGATGGTGCGTACGCCAAGTTCGTTGAGGATTGGAATGCGGCGCGCGGCGGGCTCAAAAATCTCCTCCAGTCGGTCGAGATTGGCGTCGAAAAGATGGCGCTCCATATCCCAGGGCAAGCCGTCCTTGGAAAAGCAGGGTTTGGTTTGGCGTTCCCATCCACCGATGGCCAGCGCGCCGGGCTCAGGCTTAACGTAAAAATTTCCGTCGGGGTCTCGTAGTGCCGGAATGCCGTCGGCGATATCGTTTGTTTTCTCGGTCACCAGATATTGGTGCTCAACCACGCCGGCGGGAATATCGACACCCGCCAACCGACCAACCTGTCGGGCCCAGAGGCCTGCCGCATTGACGACGCACTCCGTCTCGATCGTGCCATGATCGGTGACCACGTGGGTGATGCGCGCACCGTCGCGGGGCAGGTCCGTTACCCGCGCGCCTTCAACAATACGCCCGCCGTGCATCCGAAAGCCCTTGGCGAAAGCCTGGGTCAGGCTGTAGGGGTCGATGTGTCCGTCGGTCGGCATGTAAAGTGCGCCGACAAGATCGCCGATCTCCATCAGCGGGAACATGTCTTGCGCTTCCGATGGGGACAGCTGTTGCAAATCGACGCCGGTACCGCGCGCCCCTGTATAGGAGCGCAGCAATTCCTTCCAGCGATCCTGGCTGGCAGCCAGCCGGATGCTACCGACCTTGCGCCAACCCGGCGCTTGGCCGGTCTCGGCCTCCAGGGTGTCGAATACCGAAACGCTATCGCGCATCAAGGCGGTAAGGTTTTGGTGCGAGCGGAACTGCCCGACCAATCCTGCCGCATGCCACGTTGCGCCATCGGTCATTTGCGCTTTTTCCAGTAACACCACGTCTTTCTCACCGGCCTTGGCGAGATGGAACGCGATGCTTGTGCCGATCACGCCGCCGCCAATGACAACGATGCGCGCCGTGGTTGGAAATGCTTTTGTCATATGAGGTTCGAGCCCGACTTGTTAGCGTTGCTGAGAGCGACGGCGATTGACGCGCCGCTTGCGGGTAACTTCCGCGCCGCCGATCTGTAGGCGCGACCAGCCTTCGGGCACGATTGAATCGCCTTTGACCAGACCTTCGAATTCATCATGGACCCGTTGGTCGGCGACGGGGTCGATTGAATGCTGATTGGGGACAGACAAAATCTCCAGCGCTTTGTTCATGGCGCGTTGATGGATGGTCGAGCTTCCCTCGCTTTCCCACAACTCGCGTAGCTTTCGGTCCGCGAGCTCGGGCATGAAGGTTGCATTGTGCATGCGCTCCAAGGTTTGTGGGGTGCCCGCGAACATGCCGCCGGGGCCGGTTGCCTTGATCTCGTCCAACGAGACACTTTCGCGCGAAAAACCGAAGCCGCCGCGAACTTTCTTGAGCATCAATGCGATCTCGTTGTCGATGACGGCTTGGCCGAAATCGAATGACATCAAGGCATCTTGAAGCCCTCCCATGACGACGAAATCGACACCAGACAACGCCCCCATCAGCGGCGCCATGCCCTTTTCTATCCCGGCTTGGGCGTCGGCGGTTTTGGCGTTGGTAAGGCCCAGGTAGCCGCCCGACGGCACGCCATAGAACCGCGCCATCTGGCAGACAGCCGCATTCATCATGCCGACCTCAATGGCGCCAGGTGAATAAGCGCCGTCACGCATATCGGCAAAGACGGGCAGAAAGTTATAGATTTGCGCCGTGCCGGGTTTTGACATCTGGGCGAGGGTTGCCGCGGCCAGCCATTCGGCATTCATTAATGTCAGCATACCGGCCAGCGAGTGTGGTGTGCTGAGCCCGCCCATGGGTGCGATCGTGCCATAGGCTGTCACATCGTTCTCGGCAAAGAACATCAACATCTCGGTGCTGTCGAAATCCATGGTCAACGGAGAGACGACGGCGCAATAGCCGAAATTGATGAATGGGCGTTCCCAATAGGCCTCTGCCGAACCGGCAATAAGTTCGCCGAGCTTCAAAACCTGGCGCGCCTCATCGGCATTGATGACGGAGGTTCGTACAGGCTTCGTGCAGTTCTTCAAGGCTGGATAGAAACGCGACAAGCTGAACTGCCCAGGCGGCGCGTCGTCGGCAAGTACGGAAATGGAGAAAACGTCAAAGCCCGGCAGCTCGCTGACCAGATGGCCAATGCGGGCGATGTCGTCGGATGTTGAGCGGCGGCATTGGCCGGTCGCTGGGTCGATAATGTCGGGGGCGGAGCTTGCCGTTGCGACAACCGGAAGGTCGCGGGGAAAAGTGACGTCTCGGTCCGGGTCGCGGCCCCGCAAGGTAATGGTCGGTGGGACAAGTTTGCGATAGGTCTCGACGATGTTTGAGGGAAGGCGGACGATCTCTGTCTCATGGTCGACGACCGCGCCATGATCAGCGAACCGATGGCGGGCTTTTTCGCTGCGGACCAGCAACCCGGTCTCTTCGAGTATTTCCAGTGATGCCTCGTGGACGAAGCGAACATCTTCTTCTGTCAGGTAGGTAAAGTAATCCATGAGAGGCGCTGCTCTCCCTTGACGCCAAATCAACTGGCCTCACACTAAGGGCGTCGCGGCCTGACAGCAACAGTGCGGAGCCTGGGCGGCGAAGTTTCGCTATCAGTTAATTTTATCATGCGATATTTAGATATCGATTTTATTTATCTGTAACTTTAATTTTGCTTATTTGTATCGTGAATAATGTTATGCCATTTTAACGCCGTTGACATAAGTTCACTATGTGTCGGCGGCAGATTGCGGTTGTGTTTTTAATTTGCACGGCCTAGCGCAATTTTTCGTGCGATACGGAAAAGAAAACGTCCTTTATCAGGGAGGCTAGAAATCGAGAATGCTGAATAGAAAACATCTATCATCGTTGGTGGCCGTTGCGGCGGTTGCTGGCATTGCTGCGGCTGGCCAAGCCAAGGCCGCGACGGAGCTGACCGTCTACACTGCAATTGAAGCCGACGACCTCAAACGTTATGCGGCGGCGTTCAACAAGCAGAACCCCGACATCAAGATCAAATGGGTCCGCGATTCCACTGGCATCGTGACCGCTAAACTTTTGGCTGAGAAAAACAACCCGAAAGCCGACGTTGTTTGGGGTTTGGCTGCTACCAGTCTGATGTTGTTGAAAAACGAAGGCATGACCCAAGGCTACATGCCGAAGGGTGGCGATAAGCTGGATAAGAAATTTATCGATGGTTCCAACCCGCCGCATTGGACGGGCATGGACGCCTGGGTTGCCGCCATCTGCGTCAATACGATTGAGGCGAAGAAAAACGGCCTGCCGCATCCGAAATCCTGGAAAGATCTGACCAAGCCTGTCTACAAGGGCCATGTGGTCATGCCGAACCCGAATTCCTCGGGCACGGGTTTCCTGGACGTCGCCAGCTGGCTGCAGTTGTTTGGTGAAAAAGACGGCTGGGCGTTCATGGACGGCCTGCACCAGAACATCAACTGGTACACGCACTCGGGCTCCAAACCTTGCCGTCAGGCGGGTTCCGGCGAAACAACGATCGGCGTCTCGTTTGCCTATCGTGGCGCTAAGGTGAAAAACAAAGGCGCACCTGTCGATATCGTCATCCCGTCCGAAGGTATCGGCTGGGACATGGAAGCCACCGCCATCATGGCTGGCACCAAGAAGCTCGACGCGGCGAAGAAACTGGTCGACTTCACGGTCTCGAAAGATGCGAACATCATCTACAACAGCGTCTACGCCGTTGTCGCCTATCCGGGCGTTGCTCAGCCGGTCAAAAACTATCCGGCGAATGTCGGCAGTGCCATGATCGACAACAACTTCGAGTGGGTTGCTTCTAACCGCATGGCGATCCTCAAAGAGTGGCAGAAACGCTACGACTCGAAATCCGAACCGAAGAAATAACGCTTCGTTTCGCGACTTAGTGACAAGGCCACCCGCTCCCATCCGGGGACGGGTGGCTGGACACTTGTCGATCTGCCCACCAAGATGCGGGCTACAATAAAAATCTGAGCGCGAACCGCCGCCCGAATTTGCCGCAAAAGGGGGAAGCTGATGGCCGAGCCGACCGACAACGTCTATCTCGAAATCCGCGATTTGACCAAAAACTTCGGTGATTTCACTGCGCTTCGCAATATTTCGCTGGATATCATGGACGGAGAGTTTGTCTGTTTTCTGGGCCCGTCCGGTTGCGGTAAAACGACGCTGCTGCGCGCCATCGCCGGGTTGGATATCCAAACCACAGGGTCTATCCGTCAGGCTGGCAACGACATTTCCGCGCTTCCGCCGTCTGAGCGGGATTTCGGCATCGTCTTTCAATCCTACGCCTTGTTTCCAAATCTAACGGTCAACAAAAACGTCCGCTACGGGCTGGAGAACCGGAAACTGCCGGCGGCCCAAATCGATGCGCGCGTCGTTGAGTTGATGGAATTGGTCGGTCTCCCCGATCAGGGTGACAAGTATCCGGCTCAGTTGTCCGGCGGTCAGCAGCAGCGCGTGGCGCTGGCGCGCGCCATGGCCACGTCGCCCGGGCTTTTGCTCTTGGACGAACCATTGAGCGCTCTGGATGCCAAAGTCCGTGTGCGGCTCCGGAGTGAGATCAAAGATTTGCAGCGCCGCCTCGGTGTGACCACGATCATGGTGACCCACGACCAGGAAGAAGCGCTGACTATGGCCGACCGCATCGTGGTCATGGATCATGGAATTATCGAACAGGTCGGCACACCGGAAGAGATTTACGGCACGCCGTCGACCTCATTTGTTGCCGATTTTATCGGCACCATGAATTTCGCCAATGGCGCTGTGCAAGCCGACGGCATCGTCAAGTTGGGCGACGTGACGCTCAGTTGCGCGACCGAAGGCATGACGCCTGGCACGGCGGCGATGATTGCCATCCGCCCCGAAGATATCAACGCGCAAGATATTGGCGACGGTGATGACAATGTCATCGAAGCCGAAGTGCAGCATCTGGAATTTCTGGGATCCTTCTACCGCGCTGAGATCGGCGGTCGTGCGTTTGGCGAAAACAGCCTGCGCGCGGACTTCTCGATCAATCTGGTGCGCCGCAAAGGGATTACGCTGGGCTCAACCCTGCCGGTGCGGTTGCCCGCCGACATGATCCAGCTTTTCCCCAGGACCTAGTGATGAGCACCCCCGCCGCAACCACAATGCCTGGCACCGTGGTCAAACCGAAAGTTAGTCGCGACGATATCATCATGCGGACCTGCATGGGGGTGGTTGGCATTTTCCTGGTCATCTGCGTGTTGTTACCGCTCTACACGATGCTGTCGAAGAGCGTCGAGAACAAAGACGGTGATTTTGTCGGCCTTGCCAATTACATGGAGTATTTCTCCACGCCGGCGCTGTTCCTTTCCGCTTACAACAGTTTGTACATATCCATTTTCGCGACGTTCCTGGTCCTTGGTACGGCGTTCATCTACGGCTATGCGCTAACCCGCACGTGCATGCCTTTCAAATGGTTTTTCAAACTGGTGGCCGCGATTCCGTTGCTGACGCCGTCGCTACTGAGCGGCATTTCGCTGGTCTATTGGTTTGGCCGGCAGGGTGTTGCGAAGGATTTGTTGTTGGGTGAGTCGATCTATGGGCCCATCGGTATTGTTATCGGGTCGAGCTATTGGGTGTTTCCCCATGCGCTGATGATTGTGATTACCGCGCTATCGATCACCGACGCACGCTTGTACGAGGCTGCCATCGCGCTTCGTACATCGAAGGTCAAAACGTTTTTCACGGTGACCTTGCCGGGCTGTAAATACGGCCTGATCAGTGCCGGGTTTGTCACCTTCACGCTGATCTTCACGGATTTCGGCGTGCCCAAGGTCATCGGCGGCAACTTCAATATGCTAGCCACCGATATCTACAAACAAGTCATCGGCCAACAGAACTTCCAAATGGGGGCGGTGGTCTCGATGATCTTGTTGATTCCCGCCGTGATCGCGTTCGCCGTCGACCGCCAGGTGCAGAAAAAACAAGTCGCGCTGCTGTCCGCACGCGCCGTTCCCTATGAGCCCAAACCCGAAGCAAAGCGCGATATGATCATGCTGGTGTTTTGCTCCGTCGTTGCGTTGATCATTTTGGCGATGATCGGCATGGCGCAGTATGCGGCGTTGATTAAATTTTGGCCCTATAACCTGGAACTGACGTTCGGCAACTACGACTTCGATCTCGCCAACGGCGGCGGTTGGGATTCGTACTTTAATTCCATCCGCATGTCGCTCTATACGGCTGTCATCGGCACCATCATCATCTTTTTCGGCGCTTATCTGCTGGAAAAGGGAAAAGGATTTAAAGTTGGACGAAGCGCGTTCCATGCGGTTGCCATGTTGCCGCTCGCCGTGCCGGGTATGGTGCTGGGGCTCGCCTATATTTTCTTTTTCAACAGTTTGTACAATCCGCTCAATGTCATTTACGGCACCATGATCATTTTGGTGATCGTCACGGTGACGCACTTTTACACGGTCAGCCACCTGACGGCGGTCACGGCCTTGAAGCAGATGGACCCGGAGTTCGAATCGGTATCATCATCTTTGAAAACTCCGTTCCATCGGACCTTTATCAAGGTCACCGTGCCGGTTTGTCTGCCGGCGATCTTGGATATCTCGATGTATCTGTTCCTCAACGCCATGACTACTGTGTCGGCTGTGGTGTTTCTGTATTCGCCCGATACTACGCTGGCGTCGGTCGCGGTGCTGAACATGGATGATCAGGGTGAGCTTCCGTTTGCAGCCGCGATGGCGATGATGATTGCCTATACCTGTGGCGGTGCGCGCATCGCGCATATGATTTTGACGCGCGGAATCGTGGCGAAAACCCAGGCTTGGCGAAACCGTTAGAGCAGGTGTTCCAGTTCGGTGATGCTGTCGACAATATGATCGGCAAGGTCGCTCAGGTGTTCACGCCCGCTGGTGCCCGTCAAAACGCCGACCAGCATGCCGGCTCCCGCATTTCGGCCCATCTCTAAATCATGGTGGTTGTCGCCGATGACCAATATTTCATCGGGCTTTAAATTCGTTGCTTCGGCAAAGCCAAGCACCATGCCCGGGCCCGGCTTGGTGCCGAACCCACTGTCGTAGCCGGCGATGAAATCGAAGTATTCCAAGATACCGAAAGGGGAGAGCGTCGCCAGGGCGCCTTCGCGGCTGTCGCTGGTGGCGATGCCGAGCTTGAGTCCGCGTTGATTCAACCGTTTGATCGTCGGTTCAAGGCCATCGACGGCGACGGCATGTCGTGCACCTTCGCGCTGGAATAACGCGTCCATTACGCCGACCAAATCATCAATGCCGTGGTTGGGCGCCAGTTCTGCCCAGCACGCTGCGATTTCTTGGGTGTTGGATGCCGCCAACAAAGAGCCGGGTGCGACCTTGCAAGCTTTGTCGTCCTGCCCACCGGCTCGCAGCAGATCGGCTGCGAGGTTGTCATCCCCGCCGGCAACGAGACGCGCCGCCGCACGGTTGATCGGCACCCATGTGGCGTTGAAATCCAGCAAGGTGCCGTCCTTGTCGAAAAGAATGCCGCCTATCGCCATGGTGAACCGCGCTCCGTCAAACTTCGATGGGGCGCAGCGGCGGATTGGGGCGCTGGCGGGTTTGCCATTGGGCGTCGATATGGACTTCCGCCTTGGACGGCGCCAAGGGCTCACGCCCCCGGATCAGGTCGGCGGCTTTTTCCGCGACCATGATGGTTGGCGCGTTCAGGTTGCCGTTGGGGATGGTGGGGAAGATCGATGAGTCGGCGACGCGTAGATTGTCGATCCCGCGCACCCGGCATTGGGCATCCAGGACTGCCATAGGGTCGCCGTCGGGGCCAATCTTGCTGGTACAGGACGGGTGGTAGGCGCTTTCCGCGTTTTCACCGACCCATGCGTCGATCTCGTCGTTGGTGCGAACGTTCCGGCCAGGCTGGATTTCGTCGCCGCGATAGGGATCGAAGGCCGGTTGGCCGATGATCTCGCGGGTCAGGCGGATGCATTGGCGAAAGCCTTCGCGGTCGGCCTCGTTGTCCATGTAATTGAAGCGGATTTCCGGCTTGTTGCGCGGATCGCTTGAGCGCAGACGGATCGCGCCTCGGGCTTTGGGCTTGTTGGGTCCTACATGGACCTGAAACCCGTGTCCATCGAAGGCGGCGTTGCCATCGTAGCGCATGGCGGCGGGCAGGAAATGGTATTGGATATCCGGCCATTGCAAACCCGCTTTTGATCGGATGAAGGCACAGGACTCGAAATGGTTGGTGCCGCCGAGACCCGACTTGAACATCAGCCAGCGCGCACCGATGAAAAATTTGCTGAGCAACCCTAATCGACCGTTCAAGGTGATCGGTTGTTTGCATTTGAATTGGAAGTAAACCTCGAGATGGTCTTGCAGATTTGCGCCGACCCCGGGAAGCTCGTGAACAATAGGGATTCCCGCTGCACGAAGAACCTCAGACGGGCCGATACCGGAAAGCTGCAGCAGATGGGGCGATCCGACCGAGCCCGCCGCGAGAATGACCTCGCGGGCCGCGCTCGCCGAATGCGAAACGCCACCTCGTTCGTATTCTACGCCGACTGCCTTGCGCCCATCCATGATCAACCGGCGGCACAGCGCGCCGCTTTCGATTTTCAAGTTCGTACGATGTCGTATGGGCTTCAGATACGCGTTGGCGGCGCTCCAGCGAACGCCGTCCTTCACGGTCATGTCCATGCGCCCAAAGCCTTCCTGCTGAAAGCCGTTGTAGTCGGCGGTCGGCGGATAGCCGGCCTCAACGCCGGCATCGATAAAAGCCCGATACAGTGGGTTTGCCATGGCGTTGCCATTGCAGGTATGAAGCGGCCCGTCGCCGCCCCGGTAGGCATCGGCGCCGTAGGCGGATGTTTCGGCTTTGCGGAAGTAGGGCAGACAATCGCGGTAAGCCCACCCGGCCGCGCCCAAGCGCTCCCATTCGTCGAAGTCACAGGCGTGGCCGCGTACATAGACCATGCCGTTAATTGACGACGATCCTCCCAATACCTTTCCCCTCGGGCAATGTAGGCTGCGGTCCGCAAGGTGTGGTTCGGGCTCGGCTTGAAAGCCCCATTCGTATTTCGCCATATTCATGGGGATGGAAAGGGCGGTCGGCATCTGAATGAAAATACTTGAGTCGCTGCCGCCGTATTCCAACAGCAGCACCTTGGTTCCCGCATCTTCGCTGAGGCGGTTCGCCAACACGCAGCCCGCAGAGCCGGCGCCGACGATGACGTAGTCGAAAGTCTCAGATGAAGAGGGATTGCTCATGCGATACCTTGTTGGCGCGAAGACCCTATGGGCATGGGGCGAATTTACGTTTCTGTCGAATTGAACTCTTCGATCAATCGCACGCTTGCGTGCAGATCACGATAGCTTTGATCTTCTGATCGGGCGCTCGTGTCAACTGTAAGCTCGGCTTTGCGGTATAGCGGTTCGCGTGCGGCGAGGATGGCGCTGAGATCGTCCATGGCTTCGGTGTTGTCCGCCATCGGTCGCATATCGCCTTGGCCGATGACTCGTTCCATGTGTTCTTCCGGGCTGGCCTTGAGCCAAACGCAGTGTGTGCGCTCCAGCAAGATCGAAAAGGTTTCTGCGTCGGTGGCGATGCCGCCGCCGGTGGCGATGACGATGTGCTCATGTTCGGTGATCACATCCATCAAGGCGCGGCGCTCATAGCGGCGATATCCCGCCTGACCGGAAAATGCCATCAACTCGCCAATGCCGGCGCCATAGGTGGCTTCGATCACAGCATTCAGTTCGATGAATGGGCAACTCTCGGCCTCTGCGAGCCGGCGCCCGAGTGTGCTTTTGCCCGCGCCCCGAAGGCCGATCAGAGAGATGCGCCGTGCTTTGTCGGTGGCGGCCGGCCCTGTGAGCGTGCCTTTGATCAGGCCTTCCGCTTGGGTCATCTGGCCGGCGTTCAAGCGACTTAGCATCTGGATTGCTGAAGAAGGGTCGGGTGCGCCCGGTTGGCATCCGGCGACCAAAGCTTCCAAGGGGAAATCGATCACGTCGGCAATACGCCGCAGCACAGCGATTGACGGATTGGCAGTGCCGCCTTCCAGTTTGGATAAATAGCGGTCCGAAATATCCGCCTGTTCGGCCAAGCGCCGCCGCGTCGTGCCGCGTTGCGCGCGGAGCGTCCGAAGTTTCTCACCAAGACGGCTCAGAAAAACCTGATCGTCGTCAAATCGGTGCGGATCGTCTGGCAACAGATCACCTGTCTTTCGCGTATTCGTCCAGTGGCACTAGCATGCCATAACGACAATTTAGTTCCAGTTTTCATTAAATATCATAAAAATTTACACATTAGAAGAATTATAGTTCTTGTTTCTGAATGATGGTTCTGTAAAATACGTGTAAATCCAAATCGGGACGCATCAACGGTTATGCTCTCGTGATAACGTCACCTTCGGTAAAGTTTTGGGGAGGACATTAACGATGACGGGGATGGCTGATACGGCGTGGACACCACCGCCGGAATACAACGCAACCACCGGATTTATCGACGACAACCTTGCTGCCGGTCGTGGCGACAAGGTGGCGTTTATTGATCGTTCGGGCGAGCACACCTACGGCGACCTGGCGAAGCGGGTCAACCGGTTCGGCAATGCGCTCGAAAAATTGGACGTGCGCCGTGAAGAGCGCGTCGCGTGCTGCTTGCTTGATACCATCGATTTCCCGACCGCCATGTTCGCCGGCATGAAAATCGGCGCCGTGCCGGTGTTGATCAATACCCTACTGACGCCCGATACCTACCAATACATTCTAAGCGATTGCCGCGCGCGGGTGCTTGTGATCAGCGCTGAGCTTTACCCGAGTTTCGAAAGCATTCTCCCCGAGATCGATTGCCTGGAGCACGTCATTATCTCTGGTGACGGCATCGGCAGCCATGCGGTGATGGGCGATCTTTTGGCCGCCGAACCCGATACACTCGATACCGCACCCACCGGCTGCGATGATGTGGCGTTTTGGCTTTATTCATCGGGCTCCACCGGGCAACCCAAGGGCGTAAAGCATCTGCATTCATCTATGATGTACACGGCCAAGCTTTACGGACAACCAGTGTTGGGGATACGCGAAGACGACGTGGTGTTCTCGGCGGCGAAGTTGTTTTTCGCCTACGGGCTGGGTAATGGCATTAGCTTTCCCATGTCGGTCGGCGCCACGACGGTACTGATGGATGGCCGTCCGATGCCTGACACGGTCATGGATACGCTGAAGACGCACGAGCCCACGATTTATTACGGTGTGCCGACGCTTTATGCCGCGATTTTGGCCAACCCTGATTTTAACCGTGAGACCTCGTCTCCCAATATGCGTATTGCAGCTTCCGCCGGTGAGCCCTTGCCCGCCGAAATCGGCAACCGCTGGGAGGAGCGCTTCGGCTGTTCCATCCTTGATGGCGTCGGTTCCACCGAGATGCTGCATATTTATGTCTCCAACCGCGAAGGCGAGGTGCGCTACGGCACATCGGGCCAACCGGTGCCGGGGTATGCGATCCGTCTGGTAGATGATCACGGCAATGATGTCCCGGATGGCGAAGTCGGTGAAATGCTGGTGCGCGGCCCTTCGATGGCGGAAGGCTATTGGAACCGGCGCGAGAAAACATTGGCAACCTTCGTCGGGCCCTGGATGTGGACCGGCGACAAATACATTCACCTGGGTAATGAGTTTTACCAGTACGCCGGGCGAACCGACGACATGTTTAAATCCGGCGGCAACTGGGTGTCGCCGTTCGATGTGGAATCGGCGCTGATCGGGCACGATAGCGTGCTCGAGGCTGGCGTCATCCCGCACGCGGACGATACCGACAACCTGAAGCCCAAGGCCTATGTGGTGCTGAAAGAAGGCGTGTCGCAAAGCGATGCATTGGCCGACGAGTTGAAAGAGCACGTCAAAAGCCGCATCGAAGTCTGGAAATATCCGCGTTGGATCGAGTTCGTTGACGAACTACCGAAAACCGCCACCGGAAAAATCCAGCGCTTTAAGTTGCGCGAGTTGGACCAAGGATAGAGACCTACATGACCCATATCGATTTCCAAACCCGGCCCGAAAACTACAAGCACTGGACGCTTGAGGTCGATGGCGACGTGGCGCGCTTGAACATGAGCGTCGATCCCGCAGGTGGCCTGTTTGAGGGCTATGAGTTGAAGATGAACTCTTACGACCTGGGCGTTGATATCGAGCTTTATGACGCCGTACAGCGATTGCGCTTCGAGCATCCCGAGGTCAAGGCCGTGGTCATGGGATCGGCGCTGGAGCGTATGTTCTGCGCCGGCGCGAACATCAGGATGCTGGGTGGTGCTAGCCATGCGCACAAAGTGAACTTCTGCAAGTTCACCAACGAAACCCGTAACTCCATCGAAGACGCCAGTGATCATTCGGGCCAGCGCTTCATTGCCGCTGTGAACGGCACGGCAGCGGGCGGCGGCTATGAATTGGCGCTCGCGACCGACTATATTTTGCTGGTGGACGACGGCAATGCTGCTGTCTCGCTGCCAGAAGTGCCGCTGTTGGCCGTGTTGCCCGGCACCGGCGGCCTGACGCGACTGGTGGACAAACGCAAGGTGCGTCGTGATCGGGCGGATATCTTCTGCACGACGGAAGAGGGCGTGCGCGGCAAAAAGGCCGTCGATTGGCGTTTGATCGACGAGACCGTGCGCGGGTCTGAATTCGAAGACCGGCTTACCGCCTTGACTGCTGAAGTCGCGGCGAAATCCGACCGGCCTGCGGACGCGAAGGGGATTCCCCTGATGCCGCTGGAACGGACCATTGCCGAGGGCGGCGTGAGCTATCCGTTGGTATCGGTTGAATACGACCGCGATGCCGGCACCGCAACGCTGACTATCAAAGGGCCGGAAACCGATGCACCGGCGGACGCGGCGGCGATCCATGCCCAGGGGGCCGATTTCTGGCCGCTCGCGTTGGCGCGCCAGTTGGACGATGCGTTACTGCATCTGCGCCTGAACGAGACCGAGTTGGGTACGTTGATTTTCCGCACCGAAGGCGATGTGGACCGCGTGGCGGCCTACGATGCGTTGCTGTTAGCCAACGCCGAGGACTGGTTGGTGCGCGAGATCATGCTCTATTGGAAACGCACTATGAAACGCATCGACGTGACGTCGCGAAGCCTCATCGCTGAGGTGCTGCCCGGCAGTTGCTTCTGCGGGTTGCTGGCGGAAATTCTGTTCGCCACTGATCGCACCTATATGCTGGACGGCCAGTTCGAAGGCGACAACCGCCCGCCGGCCGTGATGCGCTTAACGCCGTCGAACTTCGGCCCTTATCCCATGTCCAACGGCATCAGCCGTCTGGAGACACGTTTCCTGGGTGAGCCTGAAACGCTGGGTGTGGCCGAGGGTTTGATTGGCGACGACCTGGAGGGCATGGACGCCGAAGATTCCGGGCTCGTCACCATGGCGCCCGATGACATCGACTGGGAAGATGAAATTCGCATGTTGATCGAAGAGCGCGGCAGCTTTTCAGCTGACAGCTTGACTGGCATGGAAGCGAACCTGCGCTTCGCTGGCCCCGAAACCATGGAAACCAAAATTTTCGCTCGCCTGACCGCTTGGCAGAACTGGATATTCCAGCGCCCCAACGCGGTCGGACAGGAGGGCGCACTGCAACTTTACGGCACGGGACTGCGGCCGAAATACAATAAAGAAAGGGTTTGATCTCATGAGCAGCGAAGCGATCACCAGCGAAGACATGGTCGAAGTCGATTACGATGACCTGATTCCCAACAACGTCGATTTGGCCTCCGACCGCGCCTTGAAGCGCGCCATGGAGAAATGGCAGCCGAAATATATCGACTGGTGGAAAGACATGGGACCGAATGGTTTCCAGGAAAGCCAGGTCTACCTGCGCACCGCCGTCGGCGTCGACAAAGATGGCTGGGCCAAATTCGGCTACGTAAAAATGCCGGAATACCGCTGGGGGATCTTGCTGGCGCCAGAAGTCGAAGGCCGCACGATTCCGTTCGGTAAACACAAAGGCGAGCCCGCATGGCAGGAAATCCCGGGTGAGTACCGCTCTTTGCTGCGCCGGCTGATCGTTATCCAGGGCGATACCGAGCCAGCGTCGGTCGAGCAGCAACGCTATCTCGGCAAGACCTGCCCGTCGCTTTATGACCTGCGCAATCTGTTTCAGGTGAACGTTGAAGAGGGTCGGCATCTGTGGGCCATGGTGCACCTGTTACAGAAATACTTCGGCCGCGATGGCCGTGAAGAAGCCGAGGCGCTGCTGGAGCGCCGTTCCGGGGATGCCGACCGGCCGCGCATGCTGGGTGCTTTCAACGAAGAAACCCCCGATTGGCTGTCGTTCTTCATGTTTACCTACTTCACTGACCGCGACGGCAAGATGCAGTTGGAAAGCTTGGCGCAATCGGGTTTCGATCCGTTATCGCGGGCCACGCGTTTCATGTTGATGGAAGAAGCGTTCCATATGTTCGTCGGCGAGACCGGCGTCGGGCGCATTATCGACAAGACCTGCCAGGTGATGAACGAGCACGGCATTACCGACCCCAACGACGTGGACGCTGTCCGTGCGCATGGTGCGATTGACCTGCCGTTGTTGCAGCGAAAGGCCAATTTCCATATGTCGGTGACGCGCGATCTGTTTGGCGCAGAGGTCTCCACCAACGCGGCCACTTACTTCAACGCCGGCCTGAAAGGACGCTTCAACGAAAGCAAGCTGGAAGACGACCACCAACTGGAAAACGAAACCTACTCGGTGACCCGTTTCCAGGATGGCGCCTTCGTTGACGAAGACGTGCCGGCGCTGAACGCCATCAACTGCCGCTTGTTGGACGACTACATGAAGGACTGCCAGGGCGGTATTAACCGTTGGAACAAGATTATTTCCAAGGCCGGTATCGATTTCGAACTCTCGCAGCCGCATAAGGCCTTTAACCGCCGCGTTGGTGAGTTTTCCGAGATCAACGCCTCGCCCGACGGCGATGTGCTGGGCGACGCCGATTGGAATGCCCGCGAGACGGAATGGCTGCCTGAACCGGAAGATCTTCAGTACCTGAAAGACATCATGAAACCGGTGACGGAACCGGGTAAGTTCGCTTCCTGGATTGCCGCCCCCCGCGTGGGTGTCGATAGCAAGGAAGGCGATTTCGAGTACGTGCAACTGCAGTGATCGTCAGACCATGACCTTAGTCCGCCAGCATGTCATCGACCCGGAGATCTGCATCAGGTGCAACACCTGTGAAGAGACCTGCCCGGTCGATGCCATCACCCACAACGACGACAATTATGTTGTCGATGCCGCGATTTGCAATTTCGGCATGAATTGCGTCGCGCCGTGCCCCACGGGTGCCATCGACAATTGGATCATGGTGTCTTCGCCATATCCCATCGACGATCAATTCGAATGGGAAGAACTGCCGGATGAGGATGAAGCCGCTGCGGGCGGCGGTGATGGGGATGCCGCACCCGCAGAGGAAACCGGTATCGATGACGAGGCCGCTGAGATTCTCAAGACGGCGCGTCAAGGTGCACCAAGCGCAACGCTGGCGCCGGCTAGTGCAGCCAAGCCGATGGTCGATCTCTACCGGCGCAATGCACCGGCAATAGCCAAAGTGAGTGGGAACCTCCCGATCACCGACGACCGGCTGGGCGTCGATGTGCGGCACATCATTTTGGATTTCGGCTCGCAAGCGTTTCCCGTGCTGGAAGGCCAGAGCATCGGCATTCTGCCGCCGGGTACTGACGAGAAAGGTAAGCCGCACCGCATGCGGCTTTATTCCATCGCATCCCCGCGTGATGGTGAACGGCCCAAGCACAACAACATCTCATTGACCGTGAAGCGGGTTGTTTACGAAGAAGACGGTGCCGAGAAGCGTGGTGTGGCGTCGAACTACGTTTGCGATTTGGAACGCGGCGACGAGATTCAGGTCACTGGGCCTTACGGTACGGCGTTCCTTATGCCGAACAATCCCGAATCCAACATTATCATGATCTGTACCGGTACCGGCGCTGCGCCGTTCCGGGCGATGACTGAGTATCGCCGCCGCAACGCGTTTGACGTTCCAGGCCAGTTGATGTTGTTCTTTGGCGCTCGCACGCCCAACGAACTGCCGTATTTCGGCCCGTTGCAAAAACTACCGACATCGTTTCTGGACAAGGAATTGGTGTTTTCGCGGTTGCCGGGCGGGCCCAAGGAGTATGTGCAGGATCGCATTCGCGAACGTGGCGATGATGTGGCCGCCCTGCTTGGCAGCAAGGAAACCTACATCTACATCTGTGGCCTCAAAGGTATGGAAGGCGGTGTCGATGAGGCACTCGCTGATATTGCGCGCACCCGTGGCATGGATTGGAAAGACCTACGTACCGAGATGGAAGGCGAAGGCCGCTTCCACGTAGAGACCTACTAGGCGGCGGCATTTGCGATCGATAAATGCGACCGCAAGGTTTCTACGAATTCTTCAATGGGGCGGTTTTTGACGATAAACCCGCTTGCCCCCAGGTTGAGGCAGGTTTCGCGCGTGGCGTCATCGGTGTGGGTGGTCAACATGATCACGCGGGCGCTGTTGTCGATAGCCAGGATATCGCGCAATACGTCCATGCCGCTGCCCATCGCCAGTGCAACATTGGTCAGGACAATGTTCGGTCGGTGATGGTCGAACAGTTCGACAGCGTTCTTGTGAGTGCCGGCTTCGCCAACCACATCGCAGCCTAGTGCCACGAGTGTCGGCTTAAACAACTCGCGCAGCCATGCCTTATCTTCGACAAGCAGCGCCGTGACAAAATCTTCCCCATGCATTGGATCGTTCACCCCCTGAAATACCCGTAGAAAAAATAAGGTATAATGCCAGTCCTTTCAAACACCTTAACGTAAGATTGTATGAACTAATGTAAGGTTGTATGCGGCGGTGAGAGTTACCGGGCGTTGAGGCCCGGTAACTCAATGGTTTCTCAAATTATGCAGCTTTGCGGTTTTCGCGCAGATAGCCCAACATGGTATCCGCATCCGAGACCTCGAAGGGGTCGGTGGGGCAGTTATCTTCGAATCCATCTTCGATGAACATTTTCTCGATGGCGCCGTCATCGACCAGCATGGCATAGCGCCAGCTACGCATGCCAAATCCAAGATTGGCTTTGTCGACCAGCATGCCCATCTTGCGGGTGAACTCGCCGCTGCCGTCGGGAAGCAGAAA
Organism: Rhodospirillaceae bacterium; assembly: GCA_018698795.1. Classification (GTDB taxonomy): domain Bacteria; phylum Pseudomonadota; class Alphaproteobacteria; order Rhodospirillales; family Casp-alpha2; genus TMED8. Next base: position 1,578 of record JABIPG010000106.1, on the reverse strand, counting down.
GACGTTCTTGGCGTTTTGCGATTTTCCCCACTGATACATGACGAAAGCGTCATTGACCGAAACGCAGACAATCTGATCAATGCCTTCGGCGCGGAACTCTTCGTGCAGTTCTTCGAACCGGGGTAGGTGACTGGTCGAGCAGGTCGGCGTAAAGGCGCCAGGCAGCGAGAAAACGACAACGCGTTTGCCTTTGAAGATTTCGTCGCTGGTCAGGTCTTTCCATTCGAACGGATTGTCGCCGGCGATGGCTTCATTGCGGACACGGGTCTTGAAGGTGACGTTGGGGACGGTATTGGGTGTCATGGTTGAGTTCCTTGAAACATCTGAAGATCAATAGCGGGTGGAAAATCGGTTTCAGCCGCGTACTGGAAACAAAATACGCAAATCTCACAAATTTGTGAAATAAGTAATAAGTGTTAAAGTAAGTGATAAAAACGATTAATAGGTATTGAGTTTTGCAACAAGAGCCAACCATCAGGCAATTGCGTCATTTTCTCAGTTTGGCGGAACATTTCCACTTCGGCCACGCGGCGGAGGCGTGCCTGATTACGCAATCCTCGCTGAGTGCTAGCATCAAGGAACTGGAGGGGATCCTCGGTGCGTCATTGTTCGAACGTACCAAGCGCTCGGTCGTGCTGACGCCGCTGGGCCGGCGGATGATTGATGGGGCCCGTGATGTCATCGGCAAACTCGAAGATATGACCGATATGGTGCGAGCGGCGGGCCAACCGTTGGCCGGTGAAATGCATTTGGGCGTGATCCCGACCATCGGACCGTTTTTGTTGCCTCGTGTCATGCCGGGGTTGCGAGACGCCTATCCCGAATTGAAACTTTATCTGCGAGAAGAGCCGACGCATGCGTTGCTCAGACGGTTGAAGGAAGGTGAGTTGGACCTCGTGCTGATGGCGCTACCGTTTGAGACGGAGAACCTGGACTTGATGGAGTTTGCGAACGATCCGTTCATGGTGGTGTTTCCGCGCGGTCACATACTGGCGGCGTTTGAAACCATGACACCGGCGCGTATGGGTGACGATACCTTGTTGGTTCTGGAACAGGGAAATTGTTTGACCGACCAGACGTTGGCGATGGGCGTGCTGGAAAAACAACACTCAATCGAACGCTTTCATGCCACAAGCCTGCATACCTTGGTGCAAATGGTCGACAACGGACTGGGCATCAGTGTGCTGCCGAAAATGGCGGTGGATGCGGGGATCTTACGTGGATTGAAGCTCGACTTCCGCCCCTTCTCCAGCCCCAGGGCCAATCGCCGCATTGCCCTGGCTTGGCGCAAAACCTCGCGCCGCGCCGAAGAATTCCGGTTGCTAGGGACATTCCTGCGTGACGAACTTGGAACGCCGGTCAGCGGTGCATAGCCGGGCGGATGACAGCCCCGGCGGCAAGTGATAAAAGCGCCCGAACAACTGTCTGACATCGCACGGAGCTTTCATCACATGTATATCAACGGGATCTGGACCGCAGCCTCCCCCGAGGCCAGCTTTGACGTCATCAACCCCGCCGACGGCTCTGTGCTCTCGCAGGTGTATGATGGTGGAGCGGATGCGGCGCGTGACGCCATTG
>JABIPG010000013.1 GCA_018698795.1 Rhodospirillaceae bacterium | reverse complement strand
CGCGATGTCAGGGTTTCTTTTTCACTGGGGCGCGCTTCACGTTTGAAAAATCCACCTGGAATTTTACCGGCGGCGTAGGCGCGCTCTTGGTAGTGAACACTGAGCGGGAAAAAATCGAGACCCGGTCGGGGCGATTTCTCGCCAACCACCGTGCACAGCACCGTGGTGTCGCCGTAGGTCACGATCACCGCGCCGTCAGCTTGCCGGGCAACCTTGCCCGTCTCCAGGACGAGCGGACGCCCCCCCCAATCAATTTCCTTACGATATTCTTGAAACATACGTCTATCTTCCTCTCGTACGTGGCCGCGGCACCATTTTCATGATTTCGGCGCCAACGGCCGTCAGGCGGTATACGGCCTCCGCATACCGCAAGGGAGCCCGAACCTTTCGGGCTTCCCCAAAACCGGCGCCGCCGCTCATCGGCGCGCCGGCACGCAAAGTTAGCGCCGCAAGCCCAATCGCTTGATCAGCTCTTCATAGCGGCTGGTTTCCTTGCGCTTCACATAGTCAAGAAGGCGGCGGCGCTGGCCGACCATCATCAACAACCCACGACGTGAGTGAAAATCCTTCTTGTGGGTCTTCAGATGTTCAGTGAGATTCACAATCCGTTCCGTCAGGATCGCCACCTGGACTTCCGGTGAGCCGGTGTCCCCATCTGCTTTTGCGTATTCCTTCACAAGCTCTTGCTTGCGTTCAGCTGTAATCGACATCGTGTTCTCCTCAAATCTAATAGTTCATTACACGTACCGGCCGGATTTCTCCGCCGGCGATTTTGGCCAACGCAACCAGCTTGCCCTCGGCCATGGCGACGACCGTGTCACCTTGGCTGATGTCCTTGAAGGGGGACCGGCTGGCCACAGGCAAGACGGCAATGCCTTGTCCGTGTCGGAGCCTGTTGGCCTCTTGCTGTGTCAGGGCCAGTGCCGGGATGTCGTCCAGCACGGTCTCAACGGGCAGCAAAATGTCCGAAGCGGCGGCACTATGCCCGAGCGCTTCCAATTTATCCAGCGAAATTGCATCGGATTCCAGAAAGCCTGCAACGGCGGTTCGGCGCAGCCAAGCCACGTGTCCGACGGTACCGAGCGCGCGGGCCAAATCTCGAGCCAGAGATCGCACGTAAACGCCTTTCCCCGACGTCATTTCCAGTACCGCGCGGTCTCCATCGCAGACCTCAACCAGCGAGAGCTCTTCAATATGAACCTGGCGCGGCGCCAATTCGACCGCCTCATCTCGACGCGCTAACTCATAGGCTCGGCGGCCGTTCACCTTAATGGCGGAAAATGCCGGCGGCACCTGCTCAATGTCACCGGTGAAGTTTGCCAGAGCCGCCTTTATGGCTTCTCGCACGGGCCTTGCCGAACTTTCTTCAAGCACCTCGCCTTCGGTATCGTCTGTCGTGGTGGCAATGCCCCACCGCACTTCGAAGCGGTAGGTTTTCAGGCCATCCATTGCGTAGGACACGGTTTTCGTCGCCTCGCCCAGGGCAATTGGCAATACGCCTGTGGCCAGCGGATCCAGGGTCCCGCCATGACCAGCTTTGGCCGCACCCGTATATCGACGCACGCGGGTGACCACGTCACTGGAGCTCATCCCCGCCGGCTTATCAATATTGAACCAACCGTGGATGGGCAGGCCCTTGCGCTTACGCGCCATCATCGACCTCGTCGATGTGGGATTTACCTGCGACCTCGTCGATGTGGGATTTACCTTCTTCGCTATCTTCCATCAGATCGCGCGCAACTTCCGGCCGATGCAAGAGCGCATCGATATAGCCGGCGTTCTCAAATGATGTATCGGCGGAAAAATTCAGGCGCGGCGTATGACGCAAGCGAACTCTTTCGGCAATCCGCCGGCGCAGGTAGGGGCTCGCGCGATACAGACCTTTCAGTGCGTCGCCCATCTCGTTTGTCGCACCGCCGAGAGGCACGACGTACACCATGGCGTTTTTCAAATCCGGGCTGACGGAAACCTCGGTCACGGTCAGCGGCGTCGCTGCGACGGCAGGGTCGTGCACCTCGCCGCGCTCCAACAACCAAGCGAGCGCATGGCGGATTTCTTCGCCAACTTTCAATTGGCGTTGGCTGGGCGCTTTCGCGTGGCCCTTGCTCATTTGAGGCTCCAGTTGGTTCCCTAGCGGGAAACGGCACGGACTAGAGTTCGCGCGCCACTTCCTCCACGTCGAAACATTCGATCCGGTCGCCGACCTGAATATCTTGGTAGTTGGCAAAAGCCATACCGCATTCGGTGCCGGAGACCACTTCCTTGGCGTCGTCCTTGAAACGTTTCAGCTGGCTCAGCTCGCCCTGGTGAATAACCACGTCGTCGCGGATCAGGCGCACGGCGGAGCCGCGCCTTACCTGGCCCTCGGTAACCAAACAACCAGCAACCTTGCCAACCTTGGAGACGGCAAAAACCTCTTTCACGTCGGCATAGCCCAGGAAAGTCTCGCGAATTTCTGGTGCCAGCATGCCCGACAGCATCTTTTTCATGTCGTCCGTCAGGTTGTAAATGATCGAGTAGTAGCGGATATCGACGCCGTCGCGTTTGGCCAGGTCGCGTGCCTGCGGATTGGCTCGCACGTTAAACGCCACAATCGGCGCACCGGAAGCCCGGGCCAGGGTAACATCAGACTCGTTGATGCCGCCTACGGCCGAGTGCAAAACCTGCACCCGCACCTCATCGGTGGAGATGTTGGCCAACGCACTGACGATGGCCTCCACCGAGCCATGCACATCGCCCTTAAGCACGATCGGCAGCGATTGCGCCTCGCCATCCTTGATTTTTTCGAACATCTGCTCGAGCGTACCGCGGCCCGTGATCGCCGCGCTAGCGTCACGCTTGCGCCGCGCTCGAAATTCACAAATCTCGCGGGCGCGGCCCTCACTGTCGACGACAACAACTTCGTCACCGGCTTCCGGCGTGCCATTCAAGCCAAGCACCTCGACTGGCATCGACGGGCCGGCCTTATTCATCTGTACACCGTGCGCATCGACCATGGCGCGCACACGGCCCCATTCAGAACCGGCAACGAAAATATCACCGACGTTGAGCGATCCGCGCTGCACCAACACCGTCGATACCGATCCACGGCCCTGCTCGACTTTTGCTTCCACAACCACACCTTCACCGGGGCGCTCGGGATTGGCTTTCAGATCCAGCAATTCGGCCTGCAACAAAATCGCCTCAGCCAATTTATCGAGATTGGTTTTCTTCAGCGCCGAGACTTCGATGGACAGGATATCCCCGCCCATTTCCTCGACCTGCAGATCATGTTGCAACAAATCCGTCCGCACGCGATTGGCGTCGGCATCGGGCTTATCCATTTTGTTGATGGCGACGATAATCGGCACTTCCGCCGCCTTGGCGTGATGAATGGCCTCAATCGTTTGCGGCATAATGCCGTCATCGGCGGCAACGCACAGCACGACGATATCCGTCACCTGCGCACCCCGGGCGCGCATTTCGGTAAACGCGGCGTGGCCCGGCGTGTCGATGAATGAGATCTTTTCGCCGGTGCCGAGTTCAACCTGATAGGCGCCAATGTGCTGGGTGATACCACCCGCCTCGCCGCCGGCCACATCGGTGGCGCGCAACGCGTCCAGCAACGATGTCTTGCCGTGATCGACATGGCCCATGACCGTTACCACAGGCGCACGCGACTGCAGATTGATATCATCATCGTCAGTGCCGCGCAGGCCATCTTCCACATCGGCCTCGGATACCCGTTTGATTTTGTGGCCAAATTCCTCAATCACCAGCTCAGCCGTGTCGGGGTCAATGGTTTGGGTGGCCGTCACCATCATGTCCATCCCCATCAGGGTCTTGATGACGTCGGCGGCACGTTCCGCCATGCGGTTGGCCAGCTCTTGCACGGTGATGACCTCGGGCACCACGACCTCGCGAATGATCCGGTGACCTTCGGTCCGCATTTCCTGACTTTTCTGGCGTTCGCGCTCAAGCTTGCGGCGGTAGCGCGCGACACTGGCCTGGCGCTCTTCGCGCTCTTCCAACGCCTCGGAAATCGTCAGTTTGCCGGAGCGGCGGCGAGGTTCGCCACCTTTGCGCGGCGATGGATTCGGGCGTTTTTCACCACGTACGGCTTTTTTGCCGCGGGCGCGGCCCTCCTCGGCTTCCGCGAGCTCGGCACGGGCGCGGGCATCCCGCGCTTTGGCCGCTACATCGGCGGCCGACGCTTCGGCCGGTTTCGGAGGCTTGGGTGCGGCAGGCTCTTTGGCTTCGGTCTCTTTTTTGGCCGCGACTTGTTCTTCCTGTTCTTGTTCTTGTTCTTGTTCTTGCTCTGCGGCGACTTCAGCCTCGCGGCGCTTCTCGCGCATGGCGGTGTCGCGCTCAACCTGATCGCGGCGCTCGGCCTCGAAGCGTTCCGCTTCGGCGCGGGCACGATCTCGGGCGGCGCGTTCTTCATTCGTCAAATTCAGGGCGGGTGCCTCTATCGGCTCGGGCTGAACCGGAGCAACTTCCTCGACCACCGGAGCCTCGAGAGGCGCCTCCTCTGGCTCGGCTTCCAGCAGCACTTTCGGGCCACCCTTGACCTCGGACATCTTACCGCCGGAATCGAGGGCAAAAGTCCGCTTGGTACGGCGCTCGACCTGCACCATCTTCGAGCGTCCGTGCGAGAAGTTTTGCCGCACCTGTCCGCTTTCGACAGTCTTGTTCAGCTCCAGCTTGCCGGGCTTGGAAAGGCTCAGCTTGCCTTTGTTGCTTTCTTCCGTGGTCTCGCTCATCGACTACCGTTCCAATTCCAGGCCTGTCTTGAATTCAAAGGCCAAATTATTGTCGTTCTTCACCCAAAAGCGTTCTTGTCTATGCGACCGCGCCATCTTGGCGCAGCCCGCTCAACCGCATTAAGTCGCGATTGAGATTGTCACTTAAACCACCCCTCGACACCAGCGCATGAACAACACGCTCGCGTCCAAAGGCAATGCCCAACTCCGTTGCGCTGAGCGCATCTAGCACCGGGCGGCCACCGGCCATCCGCGCCAATTTTTCGCGGCCATCCGCCGCACCATCGCACGCCGACAATAAAATGCCGCCCCTGCTATCGACAAGCCTGCGACGCACTTCGTCGAAGCCGCCAACCGCCTGTCCGGCCCGGCGCGCCAGCTCAACCCAGCGAATGCATCGCCGCGCCATAAGGTTCGTCAGCCGGGTCGGCAAATCAGAATCCACATCCACCCGACAGCGCGCGCGCTTGGCAAACAGATTTTTCTCGCAGGCCGTATGTACCATATGACGCTCAGCGCTCAACCATAATCCCCTGCCCGGCAGCTTCTCTTCCAAGTCAGGCACCGGCCTATCGTCGGGGCCGATGACAAACCGCACCATGCCGATCTTCGGTTGTTGGCGACCGCTGGCAATACAGGTCCGGAGGCTTTCGGACACTTCATCCGCACCTTGTTCTTCATCCATAAGAACCTGTTCTGCCATCATATGTACGGCCCGCTTTTCCTTTTCCGGCCTTTACTCGGCTTCGCCTTCTGGGTCACTGGACTCGGCTGCTTCGGTGTCCGATCCAGTTTCCGCGGCGTCTTCATCTTCGAACCAATGCGCTCTCGCCGCCATGATCACAGCGTTCGCGGCATCATCGCTGAGCGGCTCGTTCGGGAACAGCTCTTGCAGCTCATCTGTCGCCAAATCAGCCAGATCGTCACGGCTTTTGATGTCGTTTTCGCCCAGGACAACCAGCATCGTCGGCGTCACGCCTTCCACATTAGCGAGATCGTCCTCAACACCGAGCTCAACCCGGCGAGCGTTCAATTCCTGGTCACGCCGCTCAAGATAGGTGCGGGCACGGGCGCGCAGCTCTTCCGCGACATCCTCGTCAAAGCCCTCGATGACCAACAAATCGTCAATCGGCACGAAAGCAACTTCTTCCACCGACGAGAACCCTTCGGTGACCAGCAAATGCGCAATAACGTCATCGACATCCAAGGCATCGACAAACATCTGCGAGCGCCGCTGGAATTCCAGCTGGCGACGCTCAGATTCTTCAGCTTCTGTCAGGATATCGATATCCCATCCGGAAAGCTGCGACGCCAATCGCACGTTCTGACCGCGCCGACCAATGGCCAGACTGAGCTGGTCATCGGGCACCACAACCTCGATCTTGTTTTTTTCTTCGTCGAGAACCACTTTGGCCACTTCGGCTGGCGCCAAGCCGTTAACGATGAATGACGCGGAATCGGGCGACCATTGGATGATGTCGATTTTCTCGCCTTGCAGCTCGCCGACCACAGCCTGCACGCGCGAGCCGCGCATACCGATACACGGGCCCACTGGATCTAGGCTGGAATCGTGCGACAGCACGGCGATCTTGGCACGTGAGCCCGGGTCACGGGCAACGGCCTTGATTTCGATGATACCGTCGTAAATTTCGGGCACTTCTTGGGCAAACAACTTGGCCATGAATTGCGGGTGTGTCCGCGACAGGAAGATCTGCGGGCCTCGGGTTTCCTCGCGCACATCCATGATATAGGCGCGCACGCGATCACCATTGTTAAAGTGTTCGCGCGGGATGCATTCATCACGCCGGAGCAGCGCCTCGGCGCGGCCCAAATCGACAATGACGTTGCCGTATTCGATGCGTTTCACCAAGCCGTTGACGATTTCACCGACGCGATCTTTATACTCGTCGTATTGACGGGTCCGCTCGGCTTCACGGACCTTTTGCACGATCACCTGCTTGGCGGTCTGTGCCGCAATTCGACCGAAATCAATGGGCGGCAACGGATCAACGAGAAATTCGCCAACAGCGGCATCTTCTTTTGTGCGCTGCGCGGTCTGCAGGTCGACTTGAATGATCTCGTTTTCGATCTCTTCGGGCACACCCACGACCTCGGTATAGCGGGCCAAGGAGATCGCGCCGCTGGTCCGGTCAATGTGCGCACGGATATCGTGCTCCTGGCCGTATTTGGAGCGGCCAGCCTTTTGGATCGCCTGTTCCATGGCCTCCAGCACCTCGTCGCGCTCAATACCCTTGTCACGAGCCACGGTCTCCGCCACCTGCAGGAGTTCCGGCCTGGCATGCAAAGCCTCGGTGTTCATGGCAGCTTCATTCATCTCTAGTTCCGTCCTTCAGCTTGCGCCAACAGTTCGTCGGTCATGATCAGTTTCGCTCGGTAGATGTCCGAAAATGGCAGCGCCATTTCCTCACCATCCACATTCATCAATACATTGTCCCCGTCAACGCCGCCGAGGCGCCCGCGAAATCGCTTTTGCCCGTCGATGGCGATGGACATTTCGATACGTGCCTCAAAGCCGGCAAAGCGCTCGAAATGCGGCAATCGCACCAGCGGTCGGTCGAGACCCGGTGACGAGACCTCAAGGGTATAGGCCTCAGTGATCGGATCTTCCACATCGAGCAAGGCGGATACAGCGCGGCTGATGCTCGCACAATCTTCCACCGTCATCTCCCGCTCAGCCAAGGGTTCGGCCATGACTTGCAGGCGCGGATTGTGGCCGCCCGACAGGTGCACGCGAACGAGATCAAACCCCAGGTCATTGACCGATGGCTCAATAATTTCTTCAATCCGATCCGTAACGCTCACCGCGTTGCCCTCCGGCTCCAGGCTCCGCATCCGAAACCCTATGGGGACAAACAAAAAGGCGGGCGAAACGCCCACCTCATCAAATCCCAGTTCCATAACGGAGTTAACGAGTGCACCACCAAAGTGATGCGCGCTTCATATATACAGTTTTCCACGGCGATTCAACCTTTTCCGGCCCAACTTCACGCCTGGTAGAGTGCTACGGACGCGAACAGCGCCGCAGACGCAGGAAAACCGGCTCCAAGCCTTTCTTTCTGGCCTTCAGCTGATAGCGGGTTGGTTGCCAATCGGAAGGAGGGGTCAGCCAGTCCGACCGGCACTGCGCCGTCCACTCAAACCCTGGCTCTTGCAGCATATGACGCAGTGACCAAGCGGCGAAATCGTGCTGGTCGGTTGCGAACAAGAATGTGCCATTGTCCGCCATCATTCGCGCGAATTGCGACAGGTTCTCCGGCACTGATATCCGGCGGCGATGATGGCGCAGCTTCGGCCACGGGTCGGAGAACAATACATAGAGCCGCTGCAGACTGGCATCGGGCATATGCGGCATCAGCAGCCGCACATCGTCATCGAAAACTCGGACGTTGGTTAAGCCCTGCTCTTCAATCTTGGCCAGCATCGAAGCCACGCCGTTGACGAAAGGCTCGCAACCGATGAAGCCGATATCCGGATACTGCGCCGCCAACGCCGCCAGATGCTCGCCGGTGCCAAAGCCGATTTCCATCCACAACGCTGCCGGCTTTTCAGGGAAAAGCGCTGCGAGGTCGATGGCGCCATCGCCATCGGGCAACGACACGCGGATAGGCGGCAACGCGACATCAAGCAGTTGCTGGCGCGCTGGCCGCAATTTGCGTCCATGGCGCCGGCCATACCAGCGCTGATCGCGGCTTATGGTCTCTTGTTTGTGGTTCAACCGGCGCCGAAAGCCGATTTCAGGCCGTCCACAAGATCAGTACGCTCCCAAGAGAAGCCGCCGTCCGCTTCGGGCGCGCGACCAAAGTGGCCATAGGCCGATGTGCGGGCATAGATGGGCTTGTTCATCTCCAAGTGCTCACGAATGCCGCGTGGGCTGAGATCGACCATTTCCTGCAGCACGTTGGAAAGCCGTTCTTCCTCGACCTGGCCGGTGCCTTGCGTGTCGATGTAAACCGACAACGGCTTGGAAACCCCGATGGCATACGCCAACTGGATAACGCAGCGGTCCGCCAATCCGGCCGCGACGACGTTTTTCGCCAGATACCGGGCCGCATAGGTTGCCGAGCGATCCACCTTGGATGGGTCTTTGCCGGAAAACGCGCCGCCGCCGTGCGGTGCAGCGCCGCCATAGGTATCGACGATAATCTTGCGCCCGGTCAAACCGGCATCGCCATCAGGGCCGCCGATGACAAACCGGCCTGTGGGATTGACGTAAAACTCAGGCTCGTCACACATCCAGCCATCGGGCAACACGTTGACCACATGCGGGCGAACAATTTCGCGGATCTCTTCTTGAGACAAATCTTCCCCATGTTGCGTCGAAACGACGACAGAGGTGGCTTTCACCGGCATGCCGTTTTCATAGAGCAACGTCACCTGGCTTTTGGAATCCGGACCCAGGCCCGGCTCGGCCCCCGAATGGCGGGCTTCCGCCAGGGAATGCAGGATGGCGTGCGAGAAATGGATCGGTGCCGGCATTAGCTCGTCCGTTTCGCGGCACGCATAGCCGAACATGATGCCTTGATCGCCCGCACCTTCATCCTTATTGCCGGCAGCATCGACGCCTTGCGCGATATCGGCCGACTGTGCGTGCAGATACACTTGCACGTCAGCGGTTTCCCAGTGAAACCCATCCTGCTCGTAGCCGATTTCCTTAACGCAGGCACGAGCGATAGCCTCGATCTCATCGGCATCGACTTTGCCGTCCTTGACCAAAGGTGCGCTACAACGACCTTCACCGCCAATGACGATGCGATTGGTGGTACAGAAAGTTTCACAGCCGAGACGCGAGTTGATCGGGTCGGTGGTCAGGAAACGATCGAGGATGGCATCGGAAATGCGGTCGCAGACTTTGTCCGGATGACCCTCGGAAACAGATTCACTGGTGAAAAGATAACTCGACTGACTCAAAACGCTGTCCTCCGCGCGGATTGTTCAAAAATCGAGGACGGACAAAAAAACGCTGTGCGGTATCGTCATCACCGGCTTAGCGCCCCAATGTTTAACGTGGTGGCAAGCGGCCGAAATCCGTCCACGCTGCGACCAAGTGGACGCAGGGCGCCTTTTTTGCAGCCTTTCTCCAGGCCGTCAAGACCCGGAGCGGAACTCTGGGGGGTGGAATTGAGGTTGTCCGCTAAAACCCCGATCAATCCTGCATCCGGCCCAGCGCCTTGGTGAGCTCAAAAAGTCGCGCCCGAACCGCGGGGTCTTTGATCTTGTAGTACCCGCGAACCAGCTCCAGCGTTTCACGGCGCGCCGAAGGGTCAGGTGCCAATTCCTCAGGCGTTTGGTCGCTCAAGCCCCATGACATTTGTCCCTCGTGCGAGCGAATTTCCGAGGGCATGTCCTCAAAGAAATACGAAACCGGCACATCGAGCAGTTGGCTGAACTGGTAAAGCCGGCTGGCGCCGATCCGATTGGCGCCACGCTCATACTTCTGGATTTGCTGGAATGTCAGCCCAACCTCATTACCAAGTTTTTCCTGACTCAGCCCCAGAAGCGTGCGGCGCAACCGCAACCTGTTGCCGACATGAATATCGATGGGGTTGGATACACCAGGCGGCAATCGCTTTCGGCGGCGAGAAGATTTCGATCCAGAACCTGTGCGGTCATCAGCCATTGCCGGCACTCCCGTTCAAATGCAGAAACTCACCCGCGACGGTTGCCGAATGCGCCCAAAACAGCGCCCGATCTATCGCAGCCGCCTCTATCGCTTAGAAGCTGCCGTCAATATCGTAATACATACAATGTTATTCAATCTAATTTTTTATGGAGCCAGCCGAAAGCGCCAAATAACTTAAGGCCGGCGCCCGAACAGAACGGCCAGAGCCAATCCACCAAGCGTCAACAACAACGCCAAGCCCGAGCCAAAATTAGCGAAAACGGTCGCATCGAGCGCTTCGGGCAAGGCGGCGTCGAGGACGCCGGCCTCACCCAGCGGCAATGATTGCAGCACCCGCCCGTACGGATCGATTACCGCGCTGATCCCGGTATTCGCCACCCGGACCAGCGCCACGCCATGCTCGGCGGCGCGCATGCGGGCGGCTGCCAAGTGCTGATGGGGGCCCGCCGTATCGCCGAACCATGCGTCGTTGGTCAGATTCAAGAGCCAACCTGGTCGCTTACGGCCATCCGCTGCATGGCCGGGCACCTCGTCCGGAAAAATCACTTCATAACAGATCAAAAAGGCGGCGGGCGGCAGTCCCGGCAAGTCGATGATCCGCGGGCCGGCGCCGAATGAGAAATCCAGGCGTCCGGCGGTCAACTTTGAAAACTTCAAGATTTGCCGAAACGGCACGTATTCACCGAACGGAACCAAATGTTGCTTGTTGTAGGTGGCTACGATTTCTCCCTGGGGCGAGACCGCATGGGCGCTGTTCCACAATTTCTGGCCCGCGCCAGGCGCGCCTTCCGCGCTCGGCGCGCCCGCGATTAAAAGCCCCCCGGGCGGCGCGGCGCGGCCAAGCACTTTTTGCAGAGCGCGGTCCGATGCCAGATTGAACGGCACGGATGTTTCGGGCCAGATCACATGGGTCGGCGGGGCGCCGTTTGCCGCAAGCTGCGTTGACATTTCGAGTTGCCGACGAACATGCCCAATGCGCAGGTCCGGCTTCCATTTCAGGTGCTGGGCAATGTTGGGCTGTACCAACCGCAGCCGCACACCGTCGACGAATTGCAGCGACGCCGCTTGCAGCCGCATCCCTCCGGCCACCGCGAGGGCACCCAATAGCACGATCCCAGCCAAGCCGATCACACTACGCCGTACCGAAAAGCCGTCCGCCAGAACCGCCGGAAGCGTCGCCGCCACGATGCTCAGCAGGCTCAGCCCAAACACCCCGACCCAGGCCGCCGACTGCAGCACGCTATCATGTGCGACCCACACCGAACCTATGAGATTCCACGGAAACCCTGTCAACATTTGGCCGCGCAACCATTCACACGCTGTCCACGCGACAGCGAGAACCAACGCCCTTGCCCAAATCCGAAGCCCCAGGCGACCAGAAACCTCCTGACCCGTCCACATGGCAAGCGCCGGAAACAACGCCATGCCAGCGGCCAACCCAGTCACCGCCAATGGCGCCAACCAGCCGTAAAGCGCCGCATCGACAAAAAACGCACTGCCAACCCAATACAGGCCGACAGCAAAATGCCCAAAGCCGAACCACCAACCGGCGGCGAAGGCTTGACGGCCCCGGGCGTCGCCGGCCAGCCACAACAGGCCCGTAAAGGCCGGCACCAAAGCGATAACAACCCCGATCGGCGGCAGCGCCACCGCAGCCAACGCCCCACATACAACAGCGGCCAGCCGTCGGCGCCAACCCGCGAGATTACCCAGGCGGGCTGCCCAAATCTCGGGACTTATCGCCATTTACGGATTGGCCTCGGATTGACCGCCGGTACGCACACGCAGCCGGCGAACGCGCCGCGGATCGGCCTCCAGAACTTCGAAATCAATACCCGAGGAGTGACGCACCAACTCTCCACGGATCGGAACACGCCCCGCGAGCGTGAACACCAATCCACCAAGCGTATCGATATCCTCGCGCTCATCATCCGTTACAAAGGCGCCAACGGCGTCTTCCAGGCTTTCGATTTCTACCCGCGCATCGGCGACGAAAATGCCGTTTCCATCCGGCTCGAGCGTCGGTTCGTCGCTTTGGTCATGTTCGTCCTCGATCTCACCGACGATTTCTTCAACTAAATCTTCAATGGTCACCAGGCCGTCGACACCGCCGTATTCATCGACCACAAGCGCCATGTGGGCGCGTTTCACCCGCATCTCCAGCAACAGCTCCAACACCTGCATGGAGGGTGCGACAAACAGGACTTTGCGCAAGATTTTATCCGGAGAAAACGCCGAGTCGGACCCGCGCCACGCCAGCATATCTTTGGCATGAATAAACCCGACGGCATCATCAAGGGTCTCGCGATAAACCGGCAAGCGCGAATGGCCCTCGCTGGTGACCAGGTCGATCGCTTCTTTCAATCCAGCGCCGCACTCGACAGCAATGATATCCGCCCTGGGCACCATGACGTCATGGATGGTCCGGCCCCTGAGCTCCAGGATGTTTGCCAACAAAAGGCGCTCGTCGGCATTGATCGGAGCGTCGGTATCGCCGCGCTCCTCGATGATTTCTTCAAGCGTTTCACGGACGCTGGCCTCGCCGTTGCGCGAGCGCCTGATCTGGCGAAGCCATCCCCGCAACGTTCCTGATCGGCTTGCCGTTTCGGTGCTGCCGTTTCGAGTTCCGGGGTTTGCGGGTTCATCGTTCATTGTAGGTCAAACATTCGCTCAGGCATCACCACGCGACCCGTCATCGATATCGTCATACGGATCGGCTATTCGCAATCCCGCCAGCACCACCGTTTCCAACTTCTCCATGATCTCCGCGTCGTCCGCCTCAATATGATCATACCCAAGCAAATGCAGCATACCATGAACGACGAGATGACTGAAATGATCCGCCGGCGCCTTACTTTGGGTAACGGCTTCGCGTTCCACGACGCCCAGCGCCAACACGATATCACCCAACAGCACCGGCGCTTCAGGCGGCAGCCCCGTTAATTCATTTTCCAACGCGGCCGGAAATGACAATACATTCGTCGGGCCTTGCCGTTCTCGGTAATCGAAATTGAGCGCCGCCACATCATCGTCATCAGCCAACCGCACTGAGACCTCAGTTCGCCGATCAACCAATGCCAGTGTCAATTCTGTTTCCGCCGCGAGCCAGGTGGCTGCAACGGCGGCACGGCAAAGGTCTTCTGCGCCCGGCAGGAATTCGCGCCAGGCCGGCGTCGCCATGTCGATGTCGATTGCCGGCTCCGGGCGCTCAGCTGTCGTCGCCAATACCGTCATCATTTTCCAGGCTGTGGTCTGTTTGATAACGCTCTCCGGTCCGCCGTCGGGATTCCATTTGGCCGTAGGCGTGGACAATGCTTCCGACCAGAGGATGGCGCACCACGTCTGTTTCATCGAAATGAACAAACCTCAACCCCTTCACGCCACCCAAGACCTCACTCGCATCGCGCAGACCAGAACGCACACCGCGCGGCAAATCCACCTGCGAGAGGTCGCCAGTCACGACCATGCGCGAATTCTCACCCAAGCGGGTCAGGAACATCTTCATCTGCACGGCGGTGGTGTTCTGCGCCTCGTCCAGAATAACGAACGCATTCGCCAACGTGCGCCCCCGCATAAACGCCAAAGGCGCGACTTCAATCTCGCCGCTTTCCAGGCGCTTGACCACCTGAGGGCCGGGCAGCATATCGTAGAGCGCGTCATAGAGCGGGCGCAGGTATGGGTCGACCTTCTCGCGCATATCGCCCGGCAGGAATCCCAATTGCTCGCCGGCCTCCACTGCCGGCCGCGACAAGATGATACGGTCCACATCGCCGCTGACCAGTCGCTCCACCGCCTTGGCCACGGCAAGGTAGGTTTTCCCGGTCCCGGCCGGCCCCAGCCCAAACACCAATTCCGCCTCATCGATGGCCTTTAAATAGACCGCCTGATTGGGCGAGCGCGGTGAAATGATCCGCCCCCGGGTATGGACCGCTTGAGTGTCGGGAGACGGCATGATGCCGGGCTCCGCAGACATGCGAACCGCCGCATCAACCTCGGCGAGATCGACAGGCATGCCGCCCTGCAATCGGGCATACAGATGATCCAGCGCATCACAGGCCTCCGCAACCGCGTCGCGCGGTCCGGTAATCGTTAACTCGTTGCCCCGGGCGTGCAGCTGCACGCCAAGCCCTTGCTCCAGGCGGGCCAAATTGGCGTGATGCGCGCCGAACAGTTCCAGCGCCAAACCGTTGTCTTCAAATATCCGCTCCGCCGATGCAGACCGCACCCGCGCCGGCTTTAAACCATTTGGTTGGCCCGCCGGTTTGCCCCCCGGTTTGCCCCCCGGTTTGCCCCCCGGTTTGCCCCCCGG
>JABIPG010000146.1 GCA_018698795.1 Rhodospirillaceae bacterium | reverse complement strand
GGGGAAATAGACGGGTTCATCATTTTGAGTATCAGGCATCAGCTGGAGCCATTTGATACGTGATGCCGCTGAGTTCTCTTCCGGGCCCAAATTGTCATATACAAGCCCATCGATGATCAGCATGCCCTTGTTGGGCCAACCACTTCTATGATCCCCAAAGTCTCCTGCTCGAGAGTGCATAAAATCGATTCCACCCTCCAACTGCTTAATGTTGAGTAAAAGAATCCGCCGCTCAACTACTAGGCGCTCCGCATTAATTGCGAACCCAGCCGCACTGAAAAAAGATGCGCCGATGCAATCGAGGTCACCAGTGATTGTTGCACCGAGGAGGCGCAGTTCATCGGAAAATACTGCGCTGGACAAAAATATAGATCCATCAACCCGCAATCCATCGCCTTTCAGCCCAGGAATCTCCGTCCCCGGAAAACCAAGATTGCGAGTGCGCGCAACTCGGAGCCGAATGACCTTTTCGAGAATGCTCTCAATTATCCAAAAGGGTTGAGCCAGGCTGCAGGCAGTGAAATCGATCTTTCCACTGATATAAGCCCCTTTAACCCTCACGCCTTGTTCGTGAATGCCATGTTTTGTTGATTGAGTGGCTAGTTCGCGAAGAAACGCGCCGCGGATCACGTTGTCGGTTAGGTCCGACACATCGGCAATTTCACCGATGCGAGCCATCTCCAATAAAAGCTTTTCAGCGTCGTTCTCAGGTTCGGTGCGTTCCGTAGGCATAACTGAAGTATTGCATCTTATGCGCGAGGTGGCCCACTGATAAACACCATGAACAATCGAACCATCACCCCCTACCCTAACCCTCCCCCACAAGGGGGAGGGAATGGAAACCAGAAGCCCGAAAAATAGCCCCTCCCCCCTTGATGGGGGGATGTCGGGAGGGGGGTGATGGGTAACCGTGACGGATATACCAAAATGACCCACCCCCAATCCCTTGCCGCACCGGCGTTCGTGGCTATACTGCGCGCCTTTCCGGCCCGAATTCGATTGTGTTTCGGGCTGACGTCTAGGAGTGACCCTATCCATGAGCGATACCCGTTTCGATGTTCTCGGCATCGGCAATGCCATTGTCGATATTTTGGCCCATGCCGAAGATGAGTTTTTGGCCACTGAAGGCCTCGACAAGGGCGCTATGGCGCTGGTCGATTCTGAGCGCGCCGGCGAGCTTTATGCAAAAGTCGGCTCGGCGGTCGAATGCTCCGGGGGCTCGGCCGCCAACACCATCGCCGGGCTGGCCTCATTAGGCGGGCGCGCGGCGTTCATCGGCAAGGTCCGTGACGACCAGCTGGGCCAGGTGTTCCGCCACGACATCAAAGCCATCGGCGTTGCTTTCGACACCCCCGCCGCCACCGACGGGCCGCCGACCGCGACGAGTTTGGTTTTGGTGTCGCCCGACGCCGAGCGCACCATGCAGACATACCTGGGCGCCTGCGTCGATTTGGGGCCCGATGACATCGACGAGGATCAGGTTGCGGCATCCGCCATCACCTATCTGGAGGGCTATCTGTGGGATCCGCCGGCGGCGAAACAGGCGTTCCGCAAGGCCGCCGACGTGGCGCATGCCAAAGGCCGCAAGGTCTCGTTGAGTTTGTCCGACCCGTTCTGTGTGGACCGCCACCGCGAAGATTTTTTGGAACTGGTGTCGGGCCATGTGGACATTCTGTTTGCTAACGAAGAAGAAATTATCTCGCTCTATCAGGCCGACGAGTTCGATGCCGCCCTGCAAGCCGTGCGCGGGCATTGCGACATCGTGGCGCTGACACGCGGCGCCAAGGGCTCCGTTGTTGTCGCGGGCGACGAAGTGCACGTCGTTGACGCCGACCCCATCGAGCGGCTGGTCGATACCACGGGCGCGGGTGATGCCTATGCGGCGGGTTTCCTGTTCGGGCTTAGCCAAGAAGACGATCTCTCGCAGTGCGCGCATATCGGCAACATCGCCGCTTCGGAGGTGATCCAACATATGGGTGCACGCCCCGACCGGCCCTTGAAAGAGCTGGTGCAAGCCCGCTTAGGAGACGCTTAAGCATGGAACTACGCAATATCGCCATCATCGCACACGTCGATCACGGCAAGACAACGCTGGTCGACGTATTGCTGCGCCAGAGCGGGCTTTTTCGCGAAAATGAAAAAGTCGCCGAGCGCGCCATGGATTCGGGCGAGCTCGAACGCGAGCGCGGTATCACCATTTTGGCCAAGTGTACCTCGGTCGATTGGCAAGGTAAGCGCATCAACATCGTCGACACTCCGGGCCACGCCGATTTCGGCGGCGAGGTGGAGCGGATTTTGAGCATGGTCGACGGCGTGTTGCTGTTGGTTGACGCCGCCGAAGGCCCGATGCCGCAAACCAAGTTCGTCACCGCCAAGGCGCTGAAGCTGGGCCTGAAACCGATTGTCGTCATCAACAAGGTCGATAAGCCCGAGTCGCGCGCCTACGAAGTGCAAGACGAGGTGTTTGATCTGTTCTCCGCGCTGGAGGCCAACGACGAGCAACTGGATTTCCCCACCATCTTTGCTTCAGCCAAAAACGGCTGGGCCGGGGCCGAGCCCGAAGACGACAAGGGCGGCATGGAAATTGTCTTCGAGCGCGTTCTCGAACACGTGCCCGCACCCACCGCCGAGCCAGACGCGCCGTTCTCCATGCTGGTGACGACGCTTGAGGCCGATAATTTTCTGGGCCGTGTGTTGACCGGGCGCATCACCAGCGGATCGATTTCGCCGAACGCCACCATTCAGGCGCTCAGCCGCGACGGTACCAAAATTGAGCAAGCCCGCGTGACCAAGGTGTTGGGCTTCAGGGGCCTGTCGCGCGAGCCGGTGGACCGCGCCGAGGCCGGTGACATTGTTGCCTTGGCCGGTATTCAGAAAGCCAGCGTTGCAGATACGTTGTGTGATCTGGCGGTTGAGAGCGCTTTGGAATCGCAGCCGGTCGATCCGCCGACCTTGGCCATGACCTTCGCGATTAATGATTCACCCCTGGCCGGCCAGGACGGCTCCAAGGTGACGTCGCGAATGATCCGTGACCGCCTGATGCGCGAAGCCGAGGGCAACGTCGCCATCCGGGTGACCGAGACCGCCGGCAACGATGCTTTTGAAGTTGCCGGGCGGGGCGAGTTGCAGCTCGGCGTGTTGATCGAGCAAATGCGCCGCGAAGGGTTTGAGCTTTCCATCAACCGCCCGCGCGTGCTGTACCGCGAAAACCCCGACACCGGTGAGCGCGATGAGCCCATGGAAGAGGTGCAAATCGATGTCGACGAAGAATTCTCCGGCATCGTCGTCGAGGCCATGAGCCTGCGCAAAGGCAAAATGACCGAGATGCGCCCATCCGGCGGTGGCAAGGTGCGCCTGACGTTTAACGCGCCGGCACGCGGCTTGATCGGCTATCACGGCGAGTTTCTGACGGAAACCCGGGGCACCGGCATCATGAGCCGGGTATTTCAGGGTTATGCACCGCACATGGGCGCCATTCCAGGGCGGCGCAATGGTGTGCTGATCTCCAACGCCAGCGGCAAAAGCGTCGCCTATGGGCTGGCCGGGCTGGAGGGTCGCGGACCGCTGTTTATCAGTTCCGGTATTCAGGTCTATGAGGGTATGATCATCGGCGAGCACAGCCGTGGCAACGACTTAGAAGTCAACCCGATGAAGTCCAAGCAGCTGACCAACATCCGCGCGTCCGGCACCGACGAAACCGTGCGCCTGACGCCGCCCCGGCGCATGAGCCTGGAGCAGGCCATCGCCTACATCCAAGACGACGAGCGCGTTGAGGTGACGCCGGAACACATCCGGCTGCGCAAACAGCACCTGGACCCGCACGAGCGCAAGCGCGCCCAGCGCCGCGCCGAGGCCGGCTAGGGCTAAGCATGCTGGAACCCGCGGAACCGACCAAGGTCACTGCCGGCGGGTTCTGGCGTTTGCTGCCGGCGGGCATGCGCCGGCGCTGGTGGTTGTTTCGCACCACCGATGCCATGCAGCGCTCCAAAATGCTGGCGCGCGCGCGCAAGGGCGTGCTGGTCATCCGCATGGACGGCATCGGCGACATGGTGTTGTTCAGGAACAGCCTGGACGACTACGCCAAGGCTTTCGGCGTCCCGAAGGAACAGATTTTCATCGTCGGCTGCAAAAGCTGGGAGAGCGTCGCCGACCATGTGTTCGACGGCTACCACGTGATGGCCATCGATGAGCACAAGTACGCCAAGCGCCTGCTTTATCGGATTTGGGTCAATGCTCGGGTGCGGCGGCTCAATGTTGCGGTGACGGTATGCGACGCCTATTTCCGCCGCGCCTTGATGGCTGACAGTCTGGCGCGCGTCGCCGGAGCGCCCAAGACCATCATGTCACTGCCTTACATCAACGGCCCGACGCGCGCCGAGTATGCTTGGTACTTGAGTCAGGTCTCCGACGTCATCGATACCGGCCCCTATCCGCGCCACGAGATCGAGCGCCACGCCGCTTTCATCGCGCATTTCACCGGTGATGCGCCGGCGCCCAAAGCACCCAAATTGCCGTGGCGTGAAAACCCACCGCCCCTGCCGACCAATGGGCCGACCAATGGGCCGACCGACAAGCCCTACGCCGTGCTCAACCCCGGCTCCAATGAATACGGCCGGCGCTGGCCCATGGCGCAGTATATCGAGTTGGCGGGTTGGCTGGCGGCGCAGGGCCTGCGCGTGGTGTTCATCGGCAAGGCGGACGAAAAAGCCGCCGCTATTCCGGCCTCGGACGCGATCATCGACCTGACTGGCAAAACCACGTTGCCGGAAATGTTCGACCTGATGCAATCGGCGGCGCTGGTGGTCAGCAACGATACCGGCCCGGCGCATGTGGCCATTGGTTTGGGCGCGCCCAGTGTGGTGATTGTCGGCGGCGGGCACTTCGGCTGCTTCGTGCCCTACCCCGAAAGCGTGCGGCCCGAGACGGCGCGGTTCGTCTACCGGCGCATGGACTGCTATCATTGTTTCTGGCGCTGTCACAAACGCGAGGATGCGAAAGCGTCGTTCCCGTGTGTTGAAGCGGTGGGCATGGATCAAGTGCAAGAAGCGTGCAGCGATGTGTTGAAAGCGGCTCCGGCGAAATGAAAACCTGGCTGCAATCGGCGGGCGTTTATTCGAACCCGCGGGTGCTGGCGTTTTTGTTTTTAGGTTTCTCCAGTGGCCTGCCGTTCGGCGTGGTAGCTGAGCCGATGACCGCGTGGCTGGCGGAATCGGGCGTTACCAAAACCGCCATTGGATTGTTCGCGCTGGTCAGCCTGCCTTATTCATTGAAATTTATATGGGCGCCGCTAATGGATCACCTGCCGTTGCCGGTGATGACGCGTGTGTTCGGACGCCGGCGCGGCTGGGCGTTGGTAACGCAGGTATTGTTGCTGGGTGCGGTGCTGGGTCTCGGCATGACCGACCCGGCGACCGATCTTTGGTGGACGGCGGCATTTGCTTTTGTCGTGACGTTTGCATCTGCCAGCCAAGATATTGTTATCGACGCCTACCGGGTCGAATCGCTGGACGCCGAGCAGCTGGCCGCCGGTGCCGCTACGGCGACGTTCGGCTGGCGCCTGGGACAGGTCGGCGCCGGCGCGGCTGGACTGATCATGGCCGATATGTTTCCTTGGGTCTGGGTCTACACGGGCATGGCGGCCTTGGTGCTGGTGGGTATCGTCGCCATTTTGCTGAATCCCGAGCCGAAAACCGACGCGCCTGAGCCCGATCGCGATTTGGCGGCCTGGATGCAAGACGCGGTGGTTGGTCCGTTCAAGGATTTTGTCATCCGGCCCGGCTGGATCGCCATCGTGTTGTTCGTGCTTTTGTACAAATTCGGCGACGCGGTCTTGAGCGTCATGAAAATCCCGTTTTTCCTGGAGATCGGGTTCACCAAAACCGAGATCGCCGAGATCGCCAAGGTGTTTGGCTTCAACGCCATCATTGCCGGCGGATTTTTGGGCGGCCTTGTACTGGCGCGCACGGGCATCCTAACGGGGCTAATGATCTGCGGCGTGTTGATGGCGGCATCGAATTTGGTGTTTGTGGTGCAGGCCTGGGCCGGCGCAGACTTGCTTTGGCTGACGGCGACCATCGCGGTGGAGAACATCACCACCGGCATGGGCACGACGGCGTTCGTCGCTTACCTGTCGAGTCTTTGCCACAGCGCCTACACCGCGACCCAGTATGCGCTGCTGACATCGCTGATGGCATTTTCGCGTACCGTCATGTCGTCGGGGGCGGGTTGGTTGGCGGAGCGCGTCGATTGGGTAACGTTTTTCATCCTCACCACCATCGCCGCCGTGCCGGGTTTGCTGGTGCTGGCATGGCTGATGCGCCAATCGGCGAGTGAAAAGCGGCTGGCCATGAGCGTGGCAAACGATTAAAAACTTCCCTGTTTCAGGGGGAGCAACTCGATAAGCCAGGAAAAGGATGAGGGACCATGGATATCAGCCAGATTCCCGTCGGCGCCAACCCACCGTTTGACGTCAACGTCATCATTGAAATTCCCATCGGCGGCAACCCGGTCAAGTACGAGCTGGATAAGAAATCCGGCGCTATGTACGTCGATCGCTTTTTGCACACCGCCATGTACTACCCCTGCAACTACGGTTTCATCCCGCACACGCTGTCCGATGACGGCGACCCGACCGACGCCGCCGTGTTAGGGCAAATCCCGGTGATCCCCGGCGTCATTATCCGCTCGCGCCCGATTGGCGTGCTGGTGATGGAAGACGAAAGCGGGATTGATGAGAAGATTCTCTGTGTGCCGGTGGATGAGCTGCATCCGTTCTATGGTGACGTTAGCTCGTACCGTGACATCCGCCCGATCATGCTCGAGCAAATCCAGCATTTCTTTGAGCACTACAAAGACCTCGAAAAGGGCAAGTGGGTGAAAGTACAGCGCTGGGGCGAAGCGGAAGAGGCGACCAGCCTGATCCGTGAAGCCATGGATCGTGCCGAAGCCGCCGAGGCTGCTGAAACCGAGGCCAACCGCGCTGATTTTGGCATCGACCCCAATAATTAAAGCCCGCTTATCGACTCCATAGTTGCCAAGCCCTTTTCGACTTCTCTGGGAATGGTAACATGGTCGCCATGGAGATCGTCGAAGCCGATATCACGACATTGCATGTCGATGCCATCGTCAATGCCGCCAACGAAAGCTTGCTTGGCGGTGGCGGTGTTGATGGTGCCATCCATGCCGCTGCCGGACCGGGATTGCTGGCGGAGTGCCGCAAGCTGCGTGGCTGCCCCACCGGTGAGGCGAAAATCACCCTCGGGTACGACCTGCCAGCCAAACATGTGATCCATACCGTCGGTCCTGTGTGGCAAGGCGGTGTTCAGGGTGAGGACGGGCTGCTTGCCGATTGCTATCGCCATTCGCTGGAGATCGCTGAAAACAATGGCCTTCGCTCCATCGCCTTTCCCGCCATTTCCACCGGCGTCTACCGGTTTCCGCCGGATCGCGCGGCGCGCATCGCGCTCAGCACAGTGGCGGTGTTTTTGCCCCATGCGAAAACCGTCGAGCGGGTGATTTTTTGCTGTTTTGGCGTTCCGTCGGCGGCGCATCATCGCGCGGCCCTGAATGAGTTGGAGAAAAATCCATGAGTGTGCAAATTCGAGACCCGCGTTTCGGCGATGTTGTCGGCGAAGATGCAGAGATCGAGCAAATCGCCACCGGCTTCGGATTTACCGAAGGGCCCATCTGGCACCCCGAGCAGCATTTCCTGATCTTCAGTGACATGCGCCACGACCATCAGCGCCGCTGGTCGGCGGCAGACGGCGTTTCGACCTATCGCCACCCGTCCAACAAAGCCAACGGCAGTGCGTTCGATCGGCAAGGCCGTGTCGTCAGTTGCGAGCACCAGACCAGCCGCGTCGTGCGCATCGAAGGCGATGGCATTGAGACAGTGCTTGCCAGCCACTTCGATGGGCGTGAGCTCAACAGCCCCAACGACATCGTCGTCAGAAGCGACGGCGCCATCTATTTCACCGATCCGACTTATGGCCGTGCGCGCGAAGATATCGGCTTGCTGCGCGCCATCGAACAGCCGCATCAGGGGCTCTACCGCATTGATCCTGACAGTGGCGCGGTTGGTCTTTTGGTGGATGACTTCTGGCAGCCGAACGGCCTCTGTTTTTCCGTCGACGAGCGCAAGCTGTTCGTTAATGACACGCCACGGTTTCATGTGCGGGCGTTTGATGTGGCTGCTGATGGTGATGTCAGCGGCGGCGATGTCTGGGCTGAGACGCTGGATTCCAATGGCGAAAAACCCGATGGCCGTCACCCCGATACGCCGCCCGGCATGAAGCCCGACGGCATGAAGGTGGACCGCGAAGATAATCTCTATGTGGTCGGCCCCGGCGGCGTACATGTGTTTGCGCCCAATGCCACGTGCCTGGGCGTTATCCTTGTGCCTGAGCACACGACCAATTTCGCCTTTGGCGATGCGGACTTCCGCAGCCTCTATATCACCGCGTCGGCCTCCGTTTACCGAGTGCGGGTGAAGGTGCCAGGGTTTGCGGCATTTTAACCTTGACTTTATTCACAAAATAGTTTATTTTCCTATTAGCATCTTGCTCACATAAGGTCAAATAAATAATGCTATTGGGTTCGTTCCGCATATTTTTTTAAGGGCATTGAAACTAAAAGCATTTTCACCCCGGAAAATCCGATCCAAGAGGTTGTAGCCATGAATACCGACCGCGCACTGTTTCACCCGGACTATAAACCGGAACCCTATTGGTGGGAGGCGGCGCGCCCCGGCACTCAGTTTTCCACCGACCTGCCGGCAGACACCGAGATTTTTGTTGTCGGCAGCGGTTATTCGGGGTTGTCGGCGGCGCTGGAGCTGGCGCGTGCCGGTCGCGCCGTGACGGTGGTGGATGCGCAAGCTTTTGGCGAGGCCGCCAGTTCGCGCAGTGGCGGCGGGGTTAGCGGCGGCGTCAATCTCGGCAAAGGAATCTCGGGCGGACCAGGCCAGGACGCGCAGGCCGAAGCCTTGTTGACCGAAAGCGCGGCAGCTTACGATCATGTTATTGCGCTTATTGAGAAAGAAGGTATCGACTGCAATCTGGAGCAGCGCGGCCGCTTTATCGGCGCCAACGCGCCTAAGCATCTCCCGGGCTTGGTGAAAAAGGCTGAAATGCTGAACCGCGTTTTAGGGGTCGGCGCGACTGTGGTGGCAAAGGAAGACCAACGGAGCGAGATCGGCAGCGATTTCTATCACGGCGGCGTCGCTATTGAGCGCGCCGCCAAGTTACACCCGGCGCTCTATTACAAGGGCCTGTTGGAAACCTGCCATGCAGCCGGCGTATCATTGACGGCGCATTGCGAAGTGACGGCCATCGACGGCAAAGTTGGCGGGTTCAAGGTTCAGACGGCGAAAAGCGAGTGCCGCGCCGAACAGGTGATTATCGCCACCAATGGCTATACCGGCGGATTGACGCCCGATCTGCGTAAGCGCCTGGTACCGATCTCCAGCCAGATCATCGTCACTGAAGAGCTGCCTCAAGATCTAGCGGATGAGCTTATTCCGAAAGGCCGCACCATTTCCGAAAGCGCGCGCATCACCAGTTATTACCGACTGACACCAGGGAACCGGCGGGTCATGTACGGCGGGCGGGCACGGTTTCATCATGTCGATGCGGACGTCAGCGCCGGTCTGCTGCACGGTATGATGACGGCACGCTGGCCACAGCTGAAAGACGCGCGCATCACCCATTCGTGGTCAGGGTTTGTCGCCATGACCACGGATTCACTACCTCATATCGGGCTTGAGAAGGGTATGCACTATGCGGCGGGGTGCAACGGCTCAGGCGTCGCCATGATGACCTATCTGGGCCATCAGGTGGCGCGGCGCATTCTACAGGATGGCAAATCCGACAGCGGTTTCGCCAACATCGACTTCCCCCCCGTACCGGTGCCGCTTTACAACGGCAACCCTTGGTTCCTGCCGATTATCGGCGGTTACTACCGGCTGCGCGACAAGTGGGAACGGGGAAATGGGTAGGCTAGGCACTCTAAAACCAAACATCACCCCCCACCCTAACTCTCCCCATCAAGGGGGGAGGGAACACAACCGCAGCACCTCTTCTCCTCCCCCCTTGATGGGGAGGGGTCGGGAGTGGGGTGACGCCGCGGCCACAAAAAAACCATCAAACAGGGGCCTTTCTCGTTCAGCCTTTATTGATGTCTATGCGGTAGTCACACACCCATGAACCTCCTGAAAGCCATCACCACCGTCGGCGGCTACACCATGATGAGCCGCGTTTTGGGTTTCGTGCGCGATATTCTGATTGCCTCGGTGCTTGGCGCCGGCGCCGTGGCGGATTGCTTTTTCGTCGCCTTCCGTTTTCCCAATCTATTCCGCCGTCTGTTCGCCGAGGGCGCGTTCGCCGCAGCTTTCGTTCCCCTATTTTCAGGCCAGCTGGAAACCGATGGCCGCGCCGCCGCCAAAGCCTTTGCCGATAGCGCTTTTTCGGTGCTCTTGTTGGCGCTGGTGGTGTTCGTGGCGTTGATGGAAGTGTTGATGCCGTTCGCCATGTGGATATTGGCGCCGGGTTTCGATCAAGTGCCGGGCAAGATGGCGTTGGCGACCGAACTGTCGCGCATCGCTTTTCCCTATCTGCTGTTTATCTCTCTGGTGTCATTGCAATCGGGGGTTTTGAACTCGTTGCACAAGTTTGCCGCCGCCGCCGCCGCACCGGTGCTGCTGAACATCACTCTGATCGTCGCCATGCTGGCGTTTTCAGATGGCCGGGAGACCGCAGGTCATGTGCTATCTTGGGGCGTGTTTGCCGCCGGCATCGTACAGTTCGCGTGGCTGGTTTATCATTGCCGGCGTGAAGGCATGCCGATTGGCTGGGTTCGCCCAAGATTGACGCCTGAGGTTCGCCTGTTGGGCAAGCGCATCTTGCCGGTGGTGTTCGGTGCCAGTCTGTACCAGATCAACCTATTGATCGGCACCATCTTGGCGTCGTTGGTTTCTGACGGCGCGGTATCGTTCCTGTATTACGCCGACCGGGTGACGCAATTACCACTGGGCGTGGTTGGCGTCGCGGTCGGGACGGCTCTGCTTCCGACGTTGTCACGGCAATTGGCGGCAGGCGATACAGATGGCGCGACAACCAGCCAGAACCGTGGGTTGGAGTTCGCGCTCCTGCTGACATTGCCGGCCGCCGTGGCGTTGTTCGTTATCGCCGAGCCGGTGATTGCCGTATTGTTCGAGCGTGGTGCGTTCACCGCAACCGACAGCGCCGCGACGGCGGCGGCCTTGATGGCCTTTGCGACAGGGCTGCCGGCCTATGTGTTGATCAAGGTTCTGACGCCAGGGTTCTTCGCCCGCGAAGACACTGCGACACCGGTCAAGATCGCAGCCGCAGCGATGGTTACGAACATCATCCTCAACTTGGTTCTGATGCAGGTTTGGGGACATGTTGGAATCGCCATCGCGGCGTCCGTATCGGCGTGGATGAACGCAATCATGCTTGCCGTCACGCTGCGCCGCCGTGCGCAATTGGCGCTCGATGCGCGCATGGCTCGGCGCTGGCCGCGTATCGTGGCGGCCAGTCTCGCCATGGGTGCGGCGCTGTACGGCTCGGCGTTGGTATTGATGCCGTGGCTGACGGGCGCAGAGAGCGTGCGGGCAACGGCCTTGGCGTTGTTGGTGCTTGGCGGACTGGTGGCGTATGGCGGGTTGGCGCAAATCCTGGGCGCGGCGCATTGGCGCGACCTCAAGGGCCTCATGCGCCGCGCGCCCGGGCCGGACAGCGCGGCCGCTTGACCATGCGCCAGCAAGCCGCCATAAAACCGCCCTCTCAATTGGGAATCTAAGCGATGAAACGAGTTTTCTCATGAAACGAATTTTCTCCGGCGTTCAGCCGACCGGCAATTTGCATTTGGGCAACTACCTGGGCGCCATCCGTAACTGGGTGCACCTGCAAGACGACTTCGAGGACTGTTTGTTCTGCGTCGTCGATATGCATGCCATTACGGTCTGGCAGGACCCCGCCGACCTGATTGCCAATACCCGCGAAGTGGCAGCGGCAATGATTGCCGCCGGCGTCGATCCCGAGCGCAATATCATCTTCAACCAAAGCCAAGTGTCGGGGCACGCGGAGCTGGCCTGGATTTTCAATTGTGTGGCGCGGCTGGGTTGGCTCGACCGGATGACCCAATTCAAGGAAAAAGCCGGCACTGACAAAGAGCGCGCATCGGTCGGGCTGTACGCCTATCCGAACCTGATGGCCGCGGATATTCTTTTGTACAAAGGCACCCACGTACCCGTCGGCGAAGATCAGAAACAGCATTTGGAGTTGGCCCGCGACATCGCCGCTAAATTCAACCACGATTATAAGACGGAGATGTTCCCGATTGTAGAGCCGTTGATCTTCGGCACTGCGACACGTGTGATGTCTCTGAAAGACGGTACCAAAAAAATGAGCAAGTCCGACCCATCGGATCTGTCACGTATCACCATGACCGACGACACCGACGCCATTGCGCGCAAAATCAAAAAAGCCAAAACCGACCCCGATGGACTTCCGAGCGAAGCCAAGGGATTGGAGGGCCGTCCCGAAGCCGCCAATCTGGTCGGTATTTATGCGGCCTTGTCCGGGACCGAGGTCACGGACGTGCTCGGTGAATTCGGCGGCCAGGGATTCGGCGTTTTCAAACCCGCGTTGGCAGCGTTGGCGGTGGAAAAGCTGTCCCCTATCCAAGACGAGGTGCGCAGACTTATGGATGATACTGCAGCCGTCGATGCGGTGTTGCGCTCCGGTGCAGAAAGGGCGCGCGCATTGGCCGAACCGATATTGAAAGAGGTGCAGAAAACAGTAGGATTTCTGCACCCGTAAAAATGCGGTATACTGTTCGGTCTCGAATGCCCATTGACGAACCGATCTGGCGGCACCATTTAAGGCCCCGAAGCCTTCGATGAGACTTTAAGGAGCTCACATGTTCATTCAAACCGAAAGCACGCCCAATCCTGCGACCCTGAAATTTCTGCCCGGTCGCGCCGTCATGGAGCGCGGCACGGCGAATTTCGCCGATGCCAGCGAGGCCGACAATTCCCCCCTGGCGCAGTCGCTGTTTGCCAACGAAGGCGTGCTCGGCGTTTTCTTAGGCTCCGATTTCATCACGATTTCCAAGGCGCCCAACAAAGAATGGGACGTTATGAAGCCGCTGATCTTGGGCGCCATCATGGAGCATTTCCAGTCCGGTCGCCCGGTTGTCGAGGTTACCGAAGAGGCCGCCGCCAGTGGTGGTGATGAAGATAGCGTCGTTGGCCAGATCAAGGAATTAATCGATACCCGTGTGCGTCCCGCCGTGGCGCAGGATGGCGGCGATATCGTCTACAAAGGTTTCGAGGACGGCGTGGTGTATCTGCACATGCAAGGTGCGTGCGCGGGCTGCCCATCGTCGACCATGACCCTAAAGCACGGCATCGAGAATATGCTGCGCTACTATGTTCCCGAAGTGCAGGAAGTGCGCGCCGTCGAATAAGACTTCAAGCTATATCTGCCGGAAGTTCTATGCCCAATAACGACTGGAATTTTTCGGCTGGATTATGCTATACGCGCGTTTGAGGACAATAACGCCAAAATGGCGATTGCCGGCCAAAGGCTCCGGATCGTTCAAACAACGAAGAGACAGAACGAATACGGATTTCCCCTGGGATGATGAAACGTCAAGGATGTGGCTCGCGCCATGGGCAAGGACGTGGATTTCGTGGGTTTGAATTAGTGGGAACAATGCCGGGGTTCATACCATGGTAGGAAAATTTGAGCGTGGAATTCCTTTGGCTGCCGGTGCATTGGTGGTCGGGATGGTTGGTTTGGCGATTTTTGATCCGCCGCAACCTGATACCGCGCGGCCTCAAGCCGTCCTCGATGGGGCTTTGCTCGGCAAGGCCGTGCTCGAGGGAGCGGACACCGAGTTGCCGGGGTTTGAAACCGCTGCCGGTCCGGCGCTGCCCTCGGGCCTTGTCCGTATCAACGCGCCGGGGACAGCGGCTGAATCCATCGTTGGCGTCATTACCGTTAAGCCGCGAGATCGTGGCGCACGGGCATCCAGTCTGCATACTGCCAAGGCGCTTGACGATACATTCCAGCGCATCGGTTATGATTTGAATGCCGTGCGGTCGGGCGATCGACCGGTTCCGCGAGTGTTCTTGGCTAAATTGCCGACGGATATGGCCGAAATCCGCCAGGCACCGAAGCGCAAAGAAATTTTCTTCCGATCCGTTTTGCCATTGATCTTGCAAGCCAACAACGAAATCCTGGCAGATCGCGAGCGTTTGTGGGGGCTGCACGCCCAGATCGCCAAAGGTGAAATTCTCTCAGCTGTTGATCGCTTGTGGCTGATCGTCTTGGCCGAGCGATACAAGGTGAAGCGCGGCGATATCGCATCGCTTTTGGCGCGCGTCGACATCGTGCCGCCGTCTATGGCATTGGCCCAGGCCGCTGAGGAAAGTGGGTGGGGCACGTCTAGGTTTTCGCGCCAAGGCAATGCGATCTTCGGCGAGTGGACCTTCTCCACCGCTGACGGGTTGGTGCCTGAGAATCGTGATAGCGGAAAAAGCCATCGGGTGAAGGCCTTTAAAAGCTTACTGCACTCGGTCCGCGCCTATGCCCGCAACTTGAATACGCACCGAGCCTACCGCGAATTTCGCGCCATGCGCCAAGGCTTGAGAAAAGACGGTACGGCGCTGAGCGGGCGCAAGTTGGTCGAGACCCTGACGCGGTATTCTGAGCGCGGCGACAAATACGTCAAAGCGCTCCGTGCACTGATGACGGTCAACAAGCTCAGCTATTTCGACCACGCACGTTTAAGCGCAGGCGCTCAAGCCGGATCGAAAGCTTCCGCCATCTAATTTGAATCAAGGCCGGTAATATTGCCGCCCGTACCAGCGCCAGCGTCCGCCGGGTCCCGGCAGGGTGCAGTTGAGGCGTGTGCGGCCTTTCGGGAAAGCCTCCTCGATCCTGAGCTCAATACGTGACGGCCCCAGTCGCTCAAGCTTGCCGCGTCCGGCATGCGACAAGAAGCAGGCCAATTGACCAAGGTTGCCGATATCACGGCTGATGGTGAACCCCATGGCCGGCGGGTTATTCGGCCCCGGTTCGGCAGCGATCATCGGGTCGGGCGGCGTGACGTCGGTCACGGGCAGTGGCAGCGCATTGATGGCCAGGCGCAAGCGATCAAGGTCGCCGTACTTCTCGTTCATGGCAAAGCGCGGTAAATAAAAGCCCCCGACGGTATTGCCGATAACGCCCGAATGCTGGCCGAAGGCGGCGGCGAAGCCAGCAGCCTTAATTTGCTCGATTACCGCCGTGCTGGCCTCGCCGTAGGGATAGGCGAAGAGTGTCGGCATGAAACCAAGTTCCGCGTGGAACCGTGCGTTGGCGGTTTGAATCTCCTTGTCGATTCGCGCCGCGCTCGCTTTCGCCATGTGTAGGTGCGAAACCGAATGGTGGCCGACATCGGCGCCGTCCTTGCGCATGGCCCGAAGCTGATCCCATGTCATGTGTCGCCCCGCCCCGCCGTCGAGGTGAGCTGTTGAGGCGAAAACAGTAATCGGCAAACCGGCGGCCCGGAACCGAGGCCAAGCTTCGGTGTAAACCGAACGGTAGGCATCATCGATGGTTATGCCGACGGTTCGGTCCGGCAGGTCGTGGCCCGCATTTAGCCGGCGGATGATTTCCGGTACGGGTAGCACCGTATAGCTGCCGGACGTCAATTCGGTGATATGCGATTCGAGTTGTTCAAGCCGGGTGTTGGTGGATGGAAAGTCGCTCTCGCCAAAGCGGTGATACATGATCACAACGGCGGAATTCGCTGCCGATGCCGCACTCGGCACCAACGTCGCCCAGATCGCCCAGATCGCACTGACCAAGGTCGCAGCGATACCCAGCCGAAAGGTTAAGCTTTTTGGCCTTTTGATTGCAGACATGATCGTTTTCTCGTACCCCTGTTCTCGCCCGCCTGGCGCATATACGTTGTACCCTCACTTTCAGTTTGTCTCAATATCTCTGGGAACCCGCAATGAAATCGGCCCTTCAACCTTCCGCTCTCAATCAATTGTTTCACCATGCGCGCTCTTACAATAGTTGGCACAGCGAACAGATATCGCTGGAGACTTTGCGTGCGGTCTGGGATTTGGCGCGCATGGGACCGACCAGCGCTAATTGTTCGCCGATGCGCGTGGTGTTTGTCGTCTCGCCGGAAGCCAAGGAGAAGCTTCGGCCGTGCTTGATGGAGAACAACGTCGACAAGGTCATGACCGCGCCGGCAACGGCTGTGCTTGGCTATGATATGGCGTTTCCCGATCGTTTACCTGAGCTGTTTCCCCATACCGATGCGCGATCGTGGTTCGTGGGAAACGACGAGTTGATCGCCACGACGGCATTTCGCAACAGCACACTTCAAGGCGCCTTTTTGATGATGGCGGCGCGCGCACTGGGCCTGGACTGTGGGCCGATGTCGGGTTTCGACAACGGTGCCGTGGATGCAGCTTTTTTTGCCGGTACCCAGGTCAAATCGAATTTCATCTGTGGCCTTGGCCACGGCGACGACGCATCTGTATTCGAACGCAGTCCGCGTTTGTCGTTCGACGACGCCTGCCGGGTCGCTTAGGCCGGCCGGGGACAATTTCATGGCCCGTATTCTCGCCCTTGAGACTTCAACAGCGGCCTGTTCGGTGGCGCTTTGGCGTGACAGCGGGGTGGTTGCGAACCGGTTCGAAGTTATCGAGCGCGGCCATGCTGAACGGCTGATCCCGATGGTCGAGGAGGTCATGACGGAAGCCGGCGATGGGCCGGAAGATTTGGATCTGATTGCTACGACAGTAGGCCCTGGAGCGTTTACCGGCATACGCCTGGGCCTAGCGGCTGCACGAGCGTTGGCGCTGGCGGCCGATGTATCTTGTCTGGGGCTGACCACGACGGAAGTGCTGGCCGCAGCTTTACCAAATCGAATGGCCGGCGAGATTGTTGTGGCGGTACTTGATACCAAGCGCGCCGATTTATACGTTGAGGTGTTTGGGGTTGATCGCCGGTCGCTCCATGGTCCGGCGGCGATTGCAACGGAACAGCTGGCGGATTTTATCCGGGACTCTGGATGCGTGCCTGGAAACTGCGTGCTCGTCGGCGACGCCCAGGCGTCGTGTGTTTCAGTCTTGGGAGAGGCCGGATGGGCGGTGCACGAAACGGAAATTATGCGACCGGATGCAGCTGTATCGGCGCAATTGGCGGCGGCGCAATGGAGCCCGGGTGACCTGCCGCCGCGGCCAACGCCGCTTTATCTGCGGCCCCCAGATGCAGAAATTCCGCGCAATGGCGGCCGCTTACGCGGTTAACTTTTCCGTATGACCAGTCGGTGAATGCCGGTTTCCGATTGATTGCCGTTTTCGCGTTCCAGCGAAACAACCTCATGACCGTGGTCTCGGACATTGCGGGGAACGTTGTCCAATGGCTCTCGGCCCTGCAACCGAACCTCAGCCGTTTGGCCCGAGGTCATTTTCTCGATCAACAATTTGGTTTTCACGAAGGTCATAGGGCAGACCTGATCGGTGATATCGAGAAAAAAATCAGCGTCGGTGATTTGGCTCATTTTCAGTCCGATTATTTTGTTACTTACTTGAAGGTATCTTCACTATTCATATATAACCTGAATTCAATTCAGCAAACTTTTTGTTTGTTCAATACCGGCCACGCATTTCAATTGGCGGTCGGAAAAGTCGGAAAGGTATACTACATCATGTCGGAACAGCCGAACATCAGCGAGCTTTTAGAGTTTACTACGGAAATTGTCGCCGCCCATGCTGGCAACAACACCGTCGCACCTGATGATCTGCCGAGGCTGATCCAGGATGTTTTCAAAACGCTTTCCGGGTTGGGCGACGCTGCGCCGACACAGGATCGACCGAAACCGGCGGTGGCGATCAAAAAATCCGTCTTTCCCGATTACATCATCTGTTTGGAAGACGGCAAGGAGCTGAAGATGCTCAAACGCCATCTGAAAACCGCCTACAACTTGACCCCCGAGGACTACCGCGAACGCTGGGGATTGCCGGCAGATTATCCCATGGTAGCGCCAAACTACGCCAAACATCGCTCCAATCTGGCAAAGAAAATCGGCCTCGGCACCAAACCGCGCGGACGCGGCAAATAACACCGTGCCGTCGGATCATATGTTTTGGCTTCATTTGTCCGCCAAGCGGCCTATATTGAGGACAAACCTGATGGTCGGCTCTTTGGAGCCTTGATGTGGAAACCGTGATGTCGGAAACCCGAATAGAGCAGCTTTGTGTTGCTAAGAATATGAAGATGACGGACCAGCGCCGTGTCATCGCACGCGTGCTGTCTGTCTCTGAAGATCATCCCGACGTCGAGGAAGTGCACCGCCGCGCCAGTGAGATCGACGCCAGAATTTCCATCGCCACAGTTTATCGGACAGTCCGTTTGTGGGAAGAGGCCGGCATTCTTGACCGACACGATTTCGGCGACGGCCGGTCGCGTTATGAAGAAGTGACCGATGAGCATCATGACCATTTGATCGATGTGAAAACGGACGTTGTTATCGAATTCCAAAACGCCGAAATCGAGGCGTTGCAGGAACGCATTGCCAAGGAACATGGCATGCGGCTTGTCGGGCATCGGTTGGAATTATATTGCGTACCGTTGGCCGGCTCGGATGATGATGCGGGCGCGTCTTGACAGAGACCATGCCGATGCTAGGTTTCCCACAGATCGTCGCCGTCCCGGCGCAGATCGTTGCCGTCCCGGCGGGGCACGCCTGGATACGCCTGGATACGATAGCGATACCTTTTGGCTAAAAAGCTCCATATCAAATCCTACGGTTGTCAAATGAACGTCTATGACGCGGAGCGCATGACGGATCTTTTGGCGCCTATCGGCTATGAAGCCGTGGACATCCCCGATGATGCGGACTTGGTGATTCTCAACACTTGCCATATCCGCGAAAAGGCGGCGGAAAAAGTGTACTCCGATCTTGGTCGTCTTAGGCAAATGAAGGCGGTGCGGGCGGACGGAGGTGAGCCGATGGTGCTGGCCGTGGCCGGCTGCGTGGCGCAGGCGGAAGGTGAAGAGATTCTTCGGCGTGCGCCTTTCGTGGACATGGTATTTGGGCCGCAGGCCTACCACCGGCTTCCAGAAATGGTGGCGCGTGTCCATCGCGAGAAGGGCGCCGTGCTTGATACGGAGTTTCCCGCACGTTCGAAATTCGACTATCTGCCGAAACCTGAGGCCCAGGGAAGGTTCTCTGCATTCCTCACCGTGCAAGAGGGGTGCGATAAATTTTGTACGTTCTGCGTCGTGCCCTATACCCGCGGCGCCGAAACGTCACGACCGGTTGCCGATGTCATTGCTGATGCAGGCAATCTTGCCGCCGGCGGTGTCCGGGAAATCACGCTGCTTGGCCAAAACGTCAACGCCTATCACGGACAAGCGCGGGGCTTTGGCACCAAGACGCTCGGCAAACTGATCGCGGCCCTGGCCGATATTGATGGCCTGGACCGCATTCGTTACACCACGAGCTATCCAGCTGAGATTGATAGTGACCTGATCAATGCGCACCGCGATATCGAGCAGCTGATGCCCTACTTGCACCTGCCTGTGCAGTCGGGCTCGGATCGAATTCTTCACGCCATGAACCGGCGCCACGGCGCAAGTGACTATAAGCGCTTGGTTGAGCGGTTGCGCCGCGCTAGGCCAGACTTGGCGCTGTCGTCGGATTTTATTGTCGGCTTCCCGGGAGAGTCTGACGCTGATTTTAAAGCGACGATGGATTTGGTCGATGCCGTCGAATTTGTCGGCGCCTATTCGTTCAAATACAGCCCGCGGCCGGGCACGCCGGCAGCGGCATTGTTGGGACAGGTGCCCGACGATGTAAAATCCGAGCGGCTGCAGGCGCTGCAGGAAAAGCTAAATGCTGGACAAGCGGCGTTCAACCAGGGTGCGGTGGGAAAGAAAATGTCCGTATTGCTGGATGGAGCAGGGCGCCATTCGGGACAATTAATCGGACGCAGCCCTTATATGCAGGCCGTACACGTTCAGGCACCGGAGGATCATTTGGGTAAGATTGTTGAACTCGAGATTGAAGCCGCACACCCCAATAGTCTCGCTGGAACCTTGCTTGATGCGCTACCGGAACACGAGAACTTGGGCGCTTCCGCGGAGGCGATGGCGTGAGCCGGGCGTCTGTAAAAAAAATCGGTAAGTCAATGGGCAAGCCGGGGGGCAAACCGGGGG
>JABIPG010000125.1 GCA_018698795.1 Rhodospirillaceae bacterium | reverse complement strand
GGCCCCGACGCCACCATCATAATGATCACCGAGATAACCACGGCGGTGACCATCACCGGCAGGTTCTGCACCATGCCAACGGCCGTGATGACGGAATCGAGCGAGAAAATGATATCCAGCATCATGATCTGGAAGATGGCGGCGGCGAAGGACATGGTCTTTTTTCCAGCCCCATCTCCATCGTGATCGCCTTCGACGGTTTCGTGGATTTCCAGCGTGCCTTTGTAGAGCAAGAACAGCCCGCCGACGCCGAGGATCACATCGCGCCAAGAGAGAGCGAAATCCATAATCGTGAAAATCGGTTTCGTCAGTCCGATGATCCACACAAGGCTGGCCAGCAGCGCGATGCGGAACCCGAGCGCGCCCATGAGCCCGATCATTCGCGCTTTGGCTTGTTGTTCGGGCGGCAGGCGCGCAACGACGATGGAGAGGAAAATGATGTTGTCGATGCCAAGCACGATTTCGAGCGCCGTCAGCGTCAAAAGGCTGGCCCAGATTTGCGGGTCCGTTAAGTCCATCTCAGATGCTCCCCATCATTGTCGGTTCCCTGTTCACGCCAGTATGCCGCAAAACCGCGGCGAATCTAAAGCCCGCTGATGAGAATCCAGATGATCGCCGCCGGCGCCACGGTACGCAGCATCCAAAGCCACACCCGTGCCGGCAAGGTCGCGCCGCCGAATACCTCTGTCATCATCCGTTGACTGACCGCCCATCCGACGAACACGGCGATGGCGATGCCGCCGAACGGCAGTAAAAGATTGGAGGCGAGGTAATCCATTAGATCGAGGAAGGTTTTGCCGAACAGCTTGAAATCGGACCACGGGCCAAAGGACAAAGCCGAGGGGACGCCAATGAAAAACACCACCACGCCCATGGCCAACGTTGCCGGCTTGCGGTTGGAGCTTGTCTCATCAATGGCGTAGGCGACGACGGTTTCCAGCAACGACACGGCCGACGTTATGGCGGCAACCGACAAAAGCGCGAAAAACACCGGCCCGAATAAGCCGCCCCCAGGCATCTTGGCGAATACTGCCGGCAGCGTGACAAACGTCAGTCCCGGCCCGGCGGCCGGGTCATAGCCGAAGGCGAACACGGCGGGTAGGATCAAAAATCCCGCCAGCAGTGCAATCACGGTATCCAGGGATGTCACCCACATGGCGACACTGGGCAGGCGTTCGCTGCGAGACAGGTATGAGCCATAGGTCAGCAAGGCGCCCATGCCCAGTGATAGCGAGAAAAACGCCTGCGACAGCGCCGCATT
Source organism: Rhodospirillaceae bacterium (assembly GCA_018698795.1). GTDB lineage: Bacteria > Pseudomonadota > Alphaproteobacteria > Rhodospirillales > Casp-alpha2 > TMED8. Next base: position 49,886 of record JABIPG010000125.1, on the reverse strand, counting down.
GACCGTCTCAGTGTTGACGCGGCTCCAGTCGGGGATGACGAAAAATTCGACGCCTGCCCACGCACCCGGTAGCGTCAGCGCCCGGATACAGAGCGCGACGAGCATGACGAACAACACCGGCATCAAAAATTTGGCGGCGCGCTCAATGCCTTTTTCAATGCCGCCCATGACAATGGCGATGGTGATTGCCATGAACAGGCCGTGGTAGGCAATGGTCTGGGTCGGGTCGGCGATGAAATCGGAGAAATAGGCACCGAGCTCACCGGTATCGGTGTTCTCCAACAGCGGACCGAGCGTCGCCCACGTGTAGGCCAGGGTCCAACCGCCGATCACCGAGTAATAGGACAAGATCACGAACCCGGCCAGTACGCCCATGTAGCCGACGTAAGTCCAGGCGCCGCCCTTCAGTGCGGCAAAGGCGCCGACGGGGTTTCGCCGGGCGGCGCGGCCGATGGCCAACTCGCCAAGCATCACCGAAAAGCCGATTGTGAACACCATACCCAGATAAAGGATCAGGAAGGCACCGCCACCGCTTTCCCCGGCGACATAAGGGAAGCGCCAAATATTGCCCAGCCCGATGGCTGACCCTGCGGCGGCCAGGATGAAACCCAATCGTGAACCGAATTCTCCTCGTGTTTTGCTCATAGGTTAGGCGTAGCAGGTTTATCCGCGCCGGAAAACGCCGAGTGGCCATACAGCGTGCATTGGTTCTCGTGCGGGGTTTCACGATTAGTTGGAGATGCCCACGGCGCGGCGCAGATATCCCGTTTCTGCAAGTTGCCGGTTGAGAAAATCGACCACGTCGGCGCGCGTGATTTTCAAACTCAACTTGTGCTCGTCGGGTTGGATATCCTCCTTGTAGGTGCCGGTCGCGGGGCCGTCGACGAAGGCGCCGGGACGGACGATCGTCCAATCCAATCCGCTGGCACGCACGATGGTTTCCTGAAGCTCGTGATCCCGAAACGCGGCCCGCAGCAAACCGCCGAACATCACCCGTTTCCAAAAGAAGTTCAAATTGCTCCAGCTTTCGTGCGCGCCGAGCGTGGATTGGCATATCAACCGCCGCACGCCGTGCGCGTGCATGGCTTGGATAATGTTTAGGGTTCCCTGCGAGCGAATGGCGTTACCTCGCAATATCCCGGACCCAAGCGTGATGATCACAGCGTCCTGGCCGTCAACGGCATCGTTGACGTTGGCGGTGTCGAGCGCGTTGCCGGCGATTAAGGTTAGGTTGGGGTTGTTGATCCCAAGTTTTCCGGGGTTGCGGGCGAAGGCCGTCACGCAATGGCCGTCTTCCAGCAGACGCGCGACCACAAGGTGTCCGATTGAGCCCGTGGCGCCGAATACAATGATCTTCATTTCCATTTCCTTTTAAAAACTTGACACAGTGTCAAGTTGACAAGATGTGGATATCCTATAACTTTACACTATGTCAAGAAAAAGCGACGATACACGAAAGAAGATATTGCATGCCGCATGGAAGTTGCTGGAGGACAAAGCCGGCAGCGGCGTTCGGATGAGCGATATCGCCAAGGCAACGGGGATCAGCCGCCAAGCGGTGTATCTGCATTTCCCTACGCGCGCGGAGTTGTTGATCGCCACGACACGCTATCTGGACGTGGTGAACAACGTCGATGAACGGTTGGTTGCCAGCCGCAATGCATCTACGGGGCGTGAGCGTTTGAGCGCTTTCATCGATGCCTGGGGAAATTACATTCCCGACATCCACAGCGTTGCCAAAGCCTTGCTCGCCATGCAAGACACGGACGATGCCGCAAGATTGGCATGGCGGGACCGAATGCAGGCTGTTCGTCACGGTTGCGAAGCCGCCGTCAAGGCGTTGAAACGCGACGGCGCACTAACGTCGGCTTACACCGTCAAGGAGGCGACTGACATTCTATGGGCATTGCTGTCGATTGAGACTTGGGAGAGGCTCACCGGAGAATGCGGCTGGTCGCAGCGTCGGTACGTTGCGAAGATGCAAGCGCTTGCTAGTTCGGTTTTGGTCGACGCCCCATCTTCGTCTTGATCGCCGCGAACGGCTCACGAACAACAGGTATCCGTATGCAAATTCGGATGCCCGACGCAGTTGCCGGTCCAAAAGCCCGCTTCGTCGTTGCAGAAGCGTTCCTCGCCGCCGACCATGGACGTGAACAAGTGATGCCAATTGCGGCACACGTCGAGCTCCGTTTTTACCCAGGTTAGCGGGTCGTTGGCGTAGTGCTTCCAGTAGTCACCCGGCACGTTGAGCCCGGGCACGGCGGGAATCCAGCTTTCCTCCAGCCATAACATCGGGTCGTGATGCTGCCCGTATTTCTGCGCCAGTTTGCGAATTTTCGGATCGTCCAACGCCAACAATCTGCCGTCGTCGATGACCGGTTCATTGTCGGCCATATAGGTCGGGAAGTAGAGATGCAGGTGCCAATGCCCGACCTTCTTGTCTTCCCGCGCGGCGCGGCGCTCGTCCATGGATGAGATAATGGTGCCAAACCCGATGTGGATGACGCCTGAGCGCACCCGCTCGTACAGGCAATTGACGAAGCCGGACGGGAAATCTTTCCGGGGTCGGTGGATATGCGGGTTGGTGCCGATGGAGGCCTCCCACCAGTGCATCAGGCCCGGGCCCGGCATGCCGGGATACTGGATGTCGGCGGTCTCGGCCATGAGCGCGCGCAGTTTGTCGCCGAACTCGCCCCCTTCGTTGATCTCGACTACCTTGGAGTTTTCGATTTTGAGCTGCGTCCAATCGACGGGCGCAATGTGGTTGGTGGTGCCGGCGATGACGCCGTTGCCGTCTTCCTTGCCGGGTAGGAAAATCCACGGCCGACCCGTAATGTGACCGGGCAGGTAGGTCTTGGCGAAGTGCGGATTGTCCGACCATGTCTGGTTGATCAGGTCCCAATTGTAGTTCTTGCGGTCGCGGTCGTAATAACCGTCGTGGTTGGAAAACTCGATGTCGGTGCCTTCGGGGTCGGTAATGCGCACACGCTTGCAATTGCGCACGTGGTCCCAGGTCCATTCATCGATGGCTTTCAGCAATTCATAGGGCATGGCATGCGCCGGTGACGCCAAGATCTCCGGCGTGATGAAGGGCATGCGTTGAATCTTCACATGATCGTCGACCAGAATTGGCCCACCGTAACCCCACAGCAACTTATCGTAATCCTGGTCCTTGGCCATCTGGTCCCATTGGTCCATCCATTCGGCCAGTTCCTTGGTGCGGTTGAGGTAGTATTCGACTTCATCGGCGCCGACCCATTGCGGGATCGGGCCTTTGTCGACACGCATGATCTCGTATTTGCAGTTATATTTTTCGAGGATTTTCTTGCAGGCATCGACCACCATCTCGTCGTGCCAATTATCGACGCGCAACAACACCCGTTCGCCCGGCTGCAAGTCCCAACAGGCATGCAGGCCCTGGTTATAGGGACGCTTGGCCACTTGCTCCAAATAGGGCAACAGGGCGTCGGCGCTGGTAACCTCAATGTAGGGCGGGCAGCGCGGCGGGCGCTTTCCGATCAGCGGCGGAGATTCGAATTGCGGTTTGATGATGGCGTTCATGGCAAGATTCCTCCCTTCCTGAATTCAACCATCCCCGCCGCCATCAGGCAACCATCCCTGCCGCCGCTAGGCAATTATCTCTGTTGGGTGTCGTTATTGGAAAACGCGCGTCAGCAGTTTGACGACCCGTGCGCGGGCTTTGTCGGTTGCATCCGAGTCGGCGCGCATTTCGACCGTTCCCCATTTGGGGTGGTTGATGGTCCTGGTGGAGTTGCTGTCGAACATATGATACGCGCCTTCGATGACCATCACGTCGATGTCCGTCGAGACACTGTCGCTCTTGCGTCTGAGGCAGGTGCTGGCCTTTACCAGTTTGTCCTCTCCGCCGGCAATATAGAGCAGTGCCGGATTGTAATCACTGGCATTGAGATATACCTCGGAGTGACAACCGCCGTAGACCATGATGAAGGCTTTCGGCAAAACGCCTTTGGTGTCGGTTTCGGGATCGAACCCGGCGGCGTTGCGCGTGACTGAACCACCATTTGAAAACCCCATCACCGCGACCTTGTTCATGTCCAGGCCGGGGTGCGCGGACAGGACGCTGAGCGCGCCCCAAACGTCTTCGCCTGGGCGCGGGATGTTGCGGCCTCGGCCACTAACGCCGCGCGGCGAGAAATAGTCCAGAACGAACGTGGCATAACCTTTCTCGAGCAGAAAATCCGACCATTTGTTTTCGCGGTAGCCGATGCCTCGGGTGCCATGATTGAGGATCACCACCGGCACCTTGCCGTTGGCACCGTCCGGCAAGTTCAGCTCGCCGGTACCAGTGACTTTATCACCTTCCCATGTAGCGGAAGTTGGAAAATCAATGGCGCCGTCATCGGTGGCCTCAAAAGCGTTAGCCTTGCGCTCAGCCTGGAATGTGAAAACAGCGATGAAGGCGGCGATTGATACAATGGCAAGTGTGAAAAAACGACGAGGCATTTTGATGTCTCCTTTTGCTCTCCCGTTGAAATCCGGCAGATGAGATTCCTGTCCCGAAACGAAACCGACCGGTTATGTTCGCATGATCTTAATTGACCCAAGACAATTTTATCAACGAAAAATGGCGATTGGCCTTTGGTGAGATGCTGGCTTAAGGCGACGCTGCGCTGATCGTCCGTATTGACAATTTCCGCCGCTGCGCCAACGTGGCTCGAAGAGGAGATTGAGCATGCCTGCAACCGTCGAAACCTTGCCGTTCAGCCGTGATGAATACGCCCAGCGCCTGGCCAAGGTGCGCCACGCCATGGACGCGCAGGGCGTTGATTTGTTGGTCAGCGTCGACCCCTCCAATATGGCATGGCTGACGGGCTATGACGGTTGGTCGTTCTATACGCATCAATGCGTGATTATCGGGCCAGACGGCGACCCCATTTGGTGGGGGCGCGGCATGGATGCGGCAGGTGCCAAACGCACGGTGTATATGGATGACGCCAATATCCTCGGCTACCAAGACCACTACGTGATGACGCCTGATCGCCACCCCATGCAGGTGTTGGCGGCGCTGATTGCCGATCGCGGCTGGAGTGGCGCCGCCATCGGCGTTGAGATGGACAACTACTATTATTCTGCCGCCGCCCATGCGGCTCTGGTGGCGGGATTGCCGAATGCCAGGTTTTCGGATGCCACCGCATTGGTGAACTGGCAGCGCGCCGTCAAATCGCCGCAAGAGCTTGAGTACATGCGCCGCGCCGCGCGCATCGTCGAGGCCATGCACACCCGCATATTGGAGACCGTCGAGCCGGGCCTGCGGAAAAACGAATTGGTGGCGGAAATTTATCATGCCGCCATCACCGGTGCCGACGGGCACGGCGGCGATTATGCGGCCATCGTGCCGGTGGTGCCATCCGGCGCCGATGCCTCGGCACCACATTTGACCTGGGACGACAAGCCCATGCGCGCCGGCGAGGCGACGTTTTTTGAGATTGCCGGTGTCTACCGGCGCTATCATTGCCCGCTTTGCCGCACGGTGTTTCTAGGAAAGCCGCCGCAATCGATTTTGGATGCCGAAAAGGCGGTGCAGGAAGGCATGGAGGCCGGGTTGGATGCGGCGCGCGCCGGAAATACCTGCGAGCAAGTGGCCGTGGCGTTTTTCGATGTGTTGAAAAAGTACGGACTGGAGAAGGATTCCCGCACCGGCTATCCCATCGGCATCAGTTATCCGCCCGATTGGGGCGAACGCACCATGAGCTTGCGCCGCGGCGACACCACCGAGTTGGAGCCCAACATGACGTTTCATTTCATGACCGCCCTGTGGCAGGACGACTGGGGCCTTGAGTTGACAGAAACCATGGCCATCACCGACGGCGCGCCCGAATGCTTGGCCAGCGTGCCGCGCAAACTATTTGTCAAAGATTGAGGCGGCAATGAGCACCAATCCCATCACCACCGATATCGATTTCGAGCGTGACGGCCTGCAGCACGGCTTTTTGAAGCTGCCGCATTCGGCGGACAGTTCAGCTTGGGGTGCGGTGATGATCCCCATATGTGTGGCTAAGAACGGCGATGGCCCGACAGCGCTGTTGACCGGGGCCAACCACGGCGATGAATATGAAGGGCCGATCGCGCTGATGGATTTGGCCAGGCGTATTGACCCGGCCGCTATATCGGGGCGCGTGATTATGGTGCCGATGATGAACCAACCGGCCTTCGCCGCAGGAAAACGCACCTCACCCATCGATAATGGAAATCTAAATCGTGCTTTCCCCGGTCGGCCCGATGGCACGGTGACCGAGAAAATCGCTGACTATTTTCAGACCCGATTGCTGCCCCTGGCGGATGTGGTATTGGATATCCATTCCGGCGGCAGAACGCTGGAGTTTGTGCATTTTTGCGCGGTGCATGAATTGGACGACGCACAACAACAGGTTCGCTGCACGGCCGCCATGACTGCCTTCAACGCGCCTTATGGGCTGGTTTTGCGCGAACTCGATGCCGTCGGCCTCTACGACACCGCCGCTGAAGCCATGGGTAAAACCTTTCTGAGCACAGAACTCGGCGGCGGCGGAACGGCGACTGTGGCGAGCGCCGGCGTGGCCAAGAAAGGCGTGGCTAATTTGTTCAAGCACATGGGGATTTTACCCGGCGATCCCGATATTGGTCCGAGCCAAATACTGACGATGCCCGAAACTGGTTGCTATATCACCAGTGAGAGCGCTGGTTTAGTGGAGTTTTTGGTGGATTTGGGCGGCTCCGTTCGGGCTGACGCCCCGGTGCTCAGGGTGCACAGTACGGAACGCACGGGCGGCCAGCCACGTGTCTACAAGGCGGCAATCGACGGTATTTTGACCGGTCGTCACTTTCCCGGCCTGACCCATCCGGGCGATACATTGGCGATGATAGCCGTTCCGCAATGGGATCAGATTTGAGACGGATTAATCCAAGAGCTATATAGCTCTTGGATTCGAAAATAACCTGAGCTATGCTGCGCTTCCTGTGGGGAGGGAAGAGTTTTGCAGTTCGGACGGTTAGCCAATGCGCTGAACGACAATGGCGGAGACGGGCATCATCGCGTGCCCAAGTATCTTCGTCTGTCGGAAGAAATCGCCAACGCCATCGACAGCGGTGAATTGCGCGCCGGTGATCGATTGCCTGGCGAGTCGGAAATGGCGAGCCATCTACCGGCCAGTTTGGGCACCATCCAAAAAGCACTGGGACACTTGGCCGAACGCGGTATCGTGGTGCGCCGTCATGGCGCTGGCACCTTCGTCGCCGAATTGCCAAACCAGTTGCGCGATCTCTGGCATTTCCGGTTTCTCGACGACGACGGACGGTCTTTGCTGCCCGTGTTCACGCGTGTGACGCAAATAACGCGTGTCGGCACCGGCGGCGCGTGGACGGATTTTCTGGGTGGTGAGGGCTACCATCTGCGGATCGACCGCGAGATCGACGTCAATCACGAATTCAATGCCGCCAGCCGTATCTTTCTACCCGGTGGGCGGTTTGATGCCCTGGCGAATGCCAAACCCGACAGTCTGGACAACGTCAATATCCGCGCCGTGCTGCGCGAACGTTTCGATGCGCCGACGTCGCGGGTGGTCGAACAGGTCGGCGCCGAAATCATGCCCGACGACATTTGTGCGTTGCTGAACCTCGCGCCCGGCACCACCGGCATGGTGGTGCATATTCTGGGCTTTGGGTTTTTGGATGAGCCGCTAAGTTATCAATTGGTCTACACACCGCCTAACACCCGCCGCCTGGAAATCAGGCCGCGTAATCCCTGAACGGAGCTTCTACGAATGCCACATTCTACTTATTTCCCAGAAAAGATGGGCCACGCAGAGGTCTCCCCGTCCGGCGCTTTCGAGGCCGGTTCCTTCCAGGAATTCACTGTTACCTATACAGCCGGCTATTTCGGCATCGACGACACCGGCTCTATCAAGGTGGTGCACCGCTTCGCCTCCGACATGGGACGGCCGCAATTCGACAACCCGACCGCGCCCAACTACACCACCATTGAGGCATCCAACGGCGCCGTGCTGCATGTGGAATACGACATGAAGCGCAACATCCGACCCTGGGACAAGACGCTCTATATCAAGGTTGTGCGGGGCTTCCTGCGCGAGGGCGATCAGATTATCGTGCGCTTCGGCGACCGCCGCCAGGGCTCGCCCGGCATCCGGCTGCAAACCTTTTGCGAACATACTTTCGAGTTCCGCGTGCTGGTCGATGCCATCGCCACCTACAACTACGTCGAACTGCCCAAGCAACCGGAAATCGCCATCATCCCCGGCCCCCCGGCGCGCTATAAGGCGATCATGCCGACGGCGCAGGCGGTGGGACAGACATTCAAGCTGCGCATCAAGGGCGAAGACGGTTGGGGCAACCCGTCCAATCAGTGCGACGGAACCTTCGCGTTGAAATCTTCCCGACCGGTTGACGGCTTGCCCGAAAGCGTCACCTTCACCAAGGGCGAATTCGCCTCCATCATCGACGGTTTGAGCGTTACTGAGCCCGGCGACCTGACTATTGATCTGTTGGATGGGGACGGGGCCACCGTTTGCACGTCGAATCCCATGCGTGTCTCCGCTGAGGCCCAGTTGCTCCCTTGTTGGGGCGACCTGCACGGCCAGTCGGAGGAGACCATCGGCACCAACTCGGCGCGCGATTTCTATGAGTTCGGTCGTGACAAAGCGTTCCTGGATGTTTGCGTACATCAGGGCAATGACTTCCAGATCACCACCGAGTTTTGGGAGCATTTGAACGTGCTTTCCAAAGAGTTCACCAAGGACGGTGAGTTCATTGTGTTTCCGGGTTGGGAATGGTCGGGCAATACCGGTCTGGGTGGAGACCGCAATGTTCTGCACATGAAAGAAGGCCGGCAAATTCACCGCTCGTCGCATGCATTGGTCGATGACCTTTCCGACGTTGATACCGACGCCAATTCAGCGGACGATTTATTCGCTTCCCTTGAAGGCGAGGACTGTATGGTATTTGCCCATATTGGCGGACGTTATGCGGACATTAACAATGGCCATGATGTTCGCCTCGAACGCGCTGTTGAGGTGCATTCGGCCTGGGGTACGTTTGAATGGCTGATTCACGATGCTTTTGAGCTTGGCTACCGGGTCGGCATTGTGTCCAATTCCGACGGTCACAAGGGTCGCCCCGGCGCCAGCCATCCGGGCGCGACGAAGTTCGGCTCCTACGGTGGATTGACCTGCAACCTGGCGCCCGAGTTCTCCCGCGCCGGTATCATGCAAGCCATGAAAAAGCGCCATCACTACGGCACGACGGGCTGCCGCATGGTCTTGGATACCCGCGCCGTTTTCGACAACCCGGCGGAACATTTCTCCGATGACCCGAACCTGGGCGACGTAACCTCCGAGATGGTCTCGGAGGCGATGATGGGCGACATCCTGAAATCCGGCGACGACGAGATCACCTTCAAGATCGACATGCACGCCTCGGCGCCGGTTGAGCGCATCGATATCAGGAACGGTCTGGAGACAGTTGAAATTGTACGTCCTTACGAACAGGCCGACCTCGGTCGGCGCATCCGGGTTTTGTGGGAGGGGTCCGAATACCGGGGGCGTGGTCGCGAAACCATCTGGGACGGCCACGCGGAACTGGACGGCAATACCTTTGAGCGCTTAGAGCCCATCAATCGCTATAACTTGGATAAACGCTTCGACCAAGTCGCGGCGAACCGCCTGGAATGGAGCGGCCTGACGACTGGCGGCTTCGGTGGTTTTGATGCCTGGCTTGATGATGCCGAGGCCGGCACGCTCAAGATCGACACGGATTTGGTGAAACAGGAAATCGCCATCGCCGACATCGGCTACGATGAGATGATTTTCGCCAACGGCGGCATCGACCGCCGCATCCGTGTGTTCCGGTTGCCCGATGAAAACCCGCACCGTGTTGTCACGCTGGAGCGCCGTATGAAACTGGCGGCGGACCGCGACAACGCGTTTTATGTGCGTATCACCCAAGAAGACGGCCACTTCATCTGGTCGAGCCCGATTTACGTGTTCAAGTGAGGAGCAAAGCATGGGAAAGATTGCCAGCCTGCACGGCACGACGCCGGTAGAGATTTTCGAGAGCGGCATGGAAAACCTTGAAGATATCGAGGCCGTTGCGCTGTCGGTGAAGTGGAAAGACGGCAGCGTCACCGCCGGGTGGTCAAACATAGACGCCGGGCAATTGGCGTTGTTGATCATGACCTTGGATGAGAAACAACGCCGAATGAATTTCGGCGAAGAGGAATAACGGCATCATGCGCTTGAGCGATTTCGAACACGCCATGCTGGCCGGTGAAATGGGCGAGCCGCGACGTGCCGCCCTGGCCCGCCAGGTGGAGATTGGCAATTTCTTCGATGCCGAAGATTTCGTTGAGGTGGCGCAGGCGCACATCATGGCCGATAGCGAGGCTTTGGGCGAAGCCGGTGTCGAGCACCTGGAAGAACTGGCTGCCTATCCCGAAGCCGAGCGCCGGGTCTGCATCCCCACCATTACCGATCCGCGCGGCGCCGATTTTCAAGCCTACGAACGCATCAAGCAAGACGAGAAATTCGTCGACCTGGAGCGCCGCGCCGATGCAGCGTTCCGTGCGCTCGGCGTGATGATGACCGATACTTGCATCAACTACCAAACCGTGATGCCGCCGGTGCTGGGCGAGCACTTGGCCATGGGTGACACGGGCGTGGTGATCTATTCCAACTCCGTGCAGGGGGCCCGAACCAACTATGAGGGCGGACCGTCGGCATTGGCGTCGGCGCTGACGGGGCGCACGGCGCGCTATGGCTTTCACTTAGACCGACACCGACGCGGCACGGCGCGCTTCCAACTGGAAGCTACGCCCCGCACCTGGACCGAATGGGGCGCACTTGGCGGATTGGTCGGCAATGCCATGGGGTCTTACTTCCAGGTGCCGGTGATCGAGGGCGTGACGGGCGCGACGCCGACATCCGACGATCTCAAGCACTTCGGTGCCGCGCTGGCGAGTTACGGCTCGACGGCCATGTTTCATGTTGTCGGCGTGACGCCGGAAGCGCCGGACCTGGAAACCGTATTCGATGGCACACCGCCCGACCCGACGCCCGTCAGCCGTGCCGACCTGGATGCCTTCATCACGTCTTACGCCGGTGACGACGACAGCCTCGACGTGGTGGTGTTCGCAGCACCTCAACTCTCGATCATGGAGTTGGAAAAACTGGCCGGCTTGCTGAAAGGCCGCAGCCTCGATAGCGGTGTATCGCTCCTGGTGGCGACCAATCCCGAAAACGCTCGTGCCGCCGAGCGGTTCGGGTTCCGCGACTCCATCGAGGGTTCGGGCGCGCTGTTGCTGGAAGGCGTCTGCTTCTATCAGATGCATGCCCGCGAATTGGGCGAGGCCAACGGCTGGACCCGGCTGATGACCAACTCGGCCAAGCTCACCAACATCATCGGCGGTTATGGCTACGACCCGGTGCTGGCCGATATGGAGCGCTGCGTCGAAAGCGCCATCGCCGGGAGGATCGTGTGATGGAAGATATGATGATCAAAGGTCACGTGGGCATCGGTCCGGCTGTCAGTGGCGAAGCGCTGGTGGCGCACGATAATTTCTCGGCCCGCTACGACCTGGACCGGGTGAAGGGGGTGTTCTCCAGGCCCGCCCACAAGCTTTATGGCGAGAATTTCGTCGGCAAGGTGTTGGTGCTGAATATTGCCAAGGGCGGCGTCGCGACGGCCTGGATGCTGCACACCATGAAACAACGCGACATGGCCCCGGCGGCGTTGCTGCTCAATTGGGCCAACCCGATCATTGCCCAAGGTGCGGCGTTTGCCGACTTTCCGCTGATCGACCGCTTCGAAGACGACATCACCGCTCAAATCAAAACGGGCGACCGGGTGCTAGTCGATCCGGCCAGCGGCACCGTCACTGTAGGGGCCCGGGTATGAAACGCGGTATCGACCATCTGGTTCTGGCCGTCCGCAATCTCGATGCGGCGGCGGCCTTTTATGAAGGTTTGGGATTTACCCTGACGCCAAAGGCTCAACACCCGTTCGGCACCGGCAATCGCTTGGTGCAGTTGCAGGGTGGGTTTTTGGAACTGGTGGCCATCACCGAGCCCGATTGGGTTGCGGACGCCGGCCCCGGAGAATTCAGCTTTGGTGCTTACAACCGCGACTATCTTGCTGCGCAGGAAGGCTTTTCCATGATCGCACTGCAAAGCGATGATTGGCAGGGAGACCGCGCGGTCTTTCAAGCCCGGCAGCTTGTGTTGCCGGCACCGTTCTCGTTTTCGCGCATGGCAACACAGCCTGACGGCAGCGAGGTGGAAATGGGGTTTGATCTGACGTTCGTGCCCAGAACCGAGGCCCCTGACGCCATGTTTTTCACCTGCCAACATCGGCATGCGCCTGAGCATTTCTACAAACCCGCCTACCAGCAGCACGCGAACGGCGCGGTGCGGATCGCGAGCGTCACCATTGAAAGCCCTGATGTCGAGGCCACAACTGCATTTCTGCAAACCTTGGGTGTTGACCAGAGTTTGTTCCAAATCGTCGAAGGCCCATCGGAGCGCTTTGCCGGTTTTGAAATCGCGATGGCGGCGGGAAATACAGCGCTGCCGCAAACAGCGTTTGGCGTGCAAATTGATTTTACCGAGGAGACCAATTGATGAGCGACGAAACCCTAACGGTTTCCGTCTGGCGCGGTGACGGCGATACCGGCCACTATGTGGACTACGAGGTGCCGCGCCAAGAAAGCCAGACCGTGCTGGATGTGGTGACCTATATCCAGCGACGCTTGGACACCAGCCTGTCGTATCGGTTTGCCTGCCGCGTCGGCATGTGTGGCTCATGCGCCATGACGGTCAACGGCAAGCCGCGCTGGACCTGCCGCACACACGTCTCCAAGGTGGCGCCCGACGGCAAGCTTCAGGTCGGGCCGCTTAGATCGATGAACGTGGTCAAGGATCTCTCGGTGGAGATGACCGACTTCTTCGACAAGTGGGCCAAGTCGGAAGGCAAGTTCCACCCGACCAAAACCCGCCACGACGATTTCGAAGCCATCAAACCTGACAACCGCAAACGCAAACAGGCCAGCGCCGGTATCGAGTGTATCGGCTGCGGCGTCTGTTACGCGGGTTGCGACGTGGTCGATTGGAAATCCGATTATCTGGGCCCCGCCGCGCTGAACCGTGCCTGGACGCTGGTCAACGATGAACGCGACGGCGGCCAGCGTGCGCGCCTCAATGCGGTCGCCGGTGATGCGGGCTGCCATGCCTGCCATTCGCAGCAAGGCTGCGTCGAGGGCTGCCCTAAAAACTTGAACCCAACCGCCGCCATCGCGGGCCTGAAACGTGCCTCTGCTTTTGCCGCGTTGAAGGGTGAGTTGGCTCCCGAGGGAGAACCTAAATGAGTGATGCCCCTCCCGAACGCAACGTCCAGACCGAGGCGCGCCTATGGCTGGCACAGCGCATCAGCGCCATGGTGCTGGCGTTGGCCGTCGTCGTGCACCTGGGCACCATCATCTACGCCGTGCAGGGTGGCCTGAGCGCCGCCGAGATCGTTGCCCGTGCGGCGGGCAATCTGGGTTGGACGATATTTTACAGCGTCTTCGTGATCGCCATCGCCGTGCACGCGCCCATTGGTTTGCGCGCGGTGCTGAGCGAAATGACCCGGCTGTCGGCCAGACGCGTCGATCTGTTGTGCTTCGTCGCGGCGGCGTTTTTACTGGTGATGGGCTACCGCGTCGTGCGGGACTTCCATTTCTTGGGGGGCGCGTCATGAGCGGCCAGCATCGCAACCACGCCAACTACTGGGCGTTCATCGTGCACCGGGTGTCGGGATTGTTGCTGGCGCTGTTTTTGCCGGTGCATTTCCAGGTGCTTTTGCTGGCGGTACGCAAGCCGGGTGTCTTTGACGGTTTCGCCGCTTGGGCCGAAGCGCCACTGGTGAAACTGGCCGAGACCGTGCTGGTCATTTTGCTCGCCGCCCACCTGACTGGCGGGCTGCGCCTGCTGGCCATCGAATTTCTGCCTTGGCGCGATTGGCAAAAATCTGTCGTCGCCGTCACCGCCGGGCTTAGCCTTGTGGTGGGCTTGGTGTATTTGCTCAATGTCTCCTGAGATCGCCATTCTTCTCACGGGCGCATTTCTGGCGGCCTTTGCCACGGGCGCGGCGGGCTTCGGTGATGCATTGATCGCCATTTCTATTTGGCTTTACGTGTTGAGCCCGCAAGAAGCGGTGCCGCTGATTGTCGCCTGTGGTGCGGTGATGTCCATTTACAGTCTATGGAAACTGGGCCGTCAGCTGGATTACTCGAAACTGCCCGCATTTGCGCTGGCGGGCGCGGTTGGGGTGCCGGTCGGCGCTTGGATATTGAAATTCATAGAACCGGACCTGTTTCGCATGATTACAGGCGGGTTTCTTGTCACGTATGCAGGGGTTTTTCTGCTTGCGCGCTCTTTGCCGCACATCACCGCCGGCGGACGGATTGCCGACAGCGGCGTTGGCTTTGCCGGCGGCATCATGGGCGGGTTTGCCGGTCTTTCCGGTGTGTTGCCGACCGTTTGGTGCGGGCTCCGAGGCTGGCCGAAAGCAACTCAGCGCGGCACGTTTCAGCCGTTTTTGGCGATCATGCACATCCTGGCCCTGATTTCCTTGGCCTTCGGCGGGTTGGTAACGATGGAAACCGCTGAGCGCTTTCTTTGGTGTTTGCCGGCATTGCTCCTGGGCGTGTGGCTCGGGCTCAAAATTTACCGCCATTTAGATGAAATTTTATTCCGACGCGTCGTGTTGGGAATCCTTCTGGTTTCCGGCATTGCGCTGCTTATCTCCACAGGGGGCACTACGGATGGATAACCTCGCGACCGTTTCGACCGACGTCTTAATTCTGGGCTCCGGCGGCGCCGGATTGTTCGCCGCGTTACACACTTTGCAAGGCGCACCGAACCTGGATGTCACCGTTGCCGTGAAGGGCTTGCTCGGCAAAAGTGGTTGCACGCGCATGGTGCAGGGTGGCTACAACGTCGCCATCGCCGAGGGCGATTCGGTCGAGCGCCATTTCATGGACACCGTCGAGGGCGGCAAATGGCTGAATAACCAAGACCTTTCGTGGAAGTTGGTGACCGAAGCACAGGTGCGTATCCGCGAGCTTGAGAACGAATTGGGGTGTTTCTTCGACCGCAACCCCGATGGCTCCGTGCACCAAAAAGCCTTCGCCGGGCAAACCTTTGACCGCACCGTGCACAAGGGTGACCTGACGGGCATTGAGATCATCAACCGCCTGGCCGAGCAGGTCTGGGCCAAGGGTATCCGGCGCTTGGAAGACCACCGTGCCGTGGCCTTGATCAAAACGCCCGACGGCGCCGCGATTGCCGGCGTGCTGATGATCGATATCCGAACGGGGCTGTTTTTGTTCGTCAAAGCCAAGGCCGTGATGGTCGGCACCGGCGGCGGGCCGACCATGTACAAGTATCACACCCCATCGGGCGACAAGAGCTGCGACGGCTTGGCGATGTTTTTGCACGCCGGCCTGCCGCTGCGCGATATGGAGATGGTGCAGTTTCACCCGACCGGCTTGGTGGCGGGCAAGGACACGCGCATTACCGGCACCATTATTGAAGAAGGCTTGCGCGGTTTTGGCGGGCACCTGTTAGCCGGTGACAAACAGCGTTTCATGCATAAATACGATGAGCGTGAAGAGCGTGCGACGCGCGATATCGTGTCGCGCGCCATGTTTGACGAAATGCGCGCTGGCAACATCGGCCCCAACGGTGGGCTGTATATCACCATGAAGCACCTGGACAACAAGACGGTGCGCAAGATGTTCAAGGGCATGGTCGAACGCTGCGCCGATTGCGGGTTTGATTTGGTGTCGGGCGATGTCGAGGTGGTGCCGACCGCGCATTACATGATGGGCGGCGTGGTGTTCGGTGAAGATTGTTCGACCGCCATCGAAGGGCTTTATGCGGCTGGTGAGGATACCGGCGGTGTGCACGGCGCCAACAGGCTCGGCGGCAACGGCGTCGCCAACTCGACCGTATTCGGCGGCTTGGCCGGTGACGCCATGGCGAAATGGACGCCGGGCGCGGGTGCGCACAAAGACCCCGATTTAGACGCCATCAATGCCGCCGTGGCCGCCTGTACCGCGCCGTTTGCCAAAAAACCCGGCATGTTGGAAGACATCCGCGAGAAAATGTACGACCTCATGTGGGAAGACGCCGGCATCATCCGCGACGCCGAAAGCCTGAAACGCGCCAAGGCCGGCATGGCGGATTTGGAAGCCGAGCTGGATGCCACCGGGGTCGACGCCACCAACCTGGCCTATAACCTGACCTGGCACGACTGGATGAACATGAAGAACCTCATGCTTGTCAGTCAGGCCGTCATCGCCGCCGCCGAGGCTCGCGAAGATTCCCGCGGTGCTCACTTCCGCGCCGACTTCCCCGAACTCCGCGACGTCGATAATTCGCGCTTCACCAAGGTGACGCTGGATGGCGGCGACATCGCCGTCGACACCGAAGCGGTGGCGTTCACGCGGGTGAAACCCGGCGAGACTTTAATTGAGGATTGATGGCCGCCAAGCGGATCATCAGGTGCCCTGTGCACCGGCAAGATCGATCATGTCTTCGGCATAACTGCGCAACGTCGATACCAGTTCGCGGCGCTGGTCGTCGCTCAACGATGTTAAGACGTCGAAATACATTTCCTCAAGCAGTGCCCAGCGCGCTTCGGATATGGCGCGATAGCCGGGGTCGACAATCTCGTGGGCGTGCAAAAGAATCCGATGCACAAAGTGCGCGACTTGCGCCTGTGAGGGCTCGGCACGCAAAAATGTGACCAGCGCGCCCTGGCGCAGTTCACGGTTGTCGAGCCAGCGCATGGCGAGGTCCATGCCGCCTTCGGTATGCCGGCGGATCATCGCGATCTGTTCATCGCGAAGCGTGCCGGTGAACCTCGATAATCGATCGACCCGGCGCTCGACCCATTCATCGGCCACGTCTTCGCGCGCCTCCGTCGCTTCCTCGGCCCGCCTCTCTGCCATGCTTTCGGCCAAGCGGTCTTCCAGATAGGCGAGTTTTTCCGGCGTCGTGTGACCGACGAGAACCTTGGCAATGAACGGAGATGCACCTTCGGCGGTTTCATCCAAAAGCGCGCGGAACTCGGCAAACGCCTCTTTCATTTGGCCGCGCGTCCACCCACCGGCCTCGGCGATATCGGCGTGAAAATTGAAGAACGTCGCGTACTTCGCAAGCATGGTCTTGCGGTGCCAGGCGATCAACGCCGCCGAGTGGGTTTCCAGCTCGGTCTCTTGTTCCGGGCTGAGGTCCAGGTAATCCTCGGCCCGCGATTCCACCATGCTCCCCGCGAAGGAGTAGGCGATCTGGAAACTGGAACAACCCGATAGCAGCACGATGCCGATGAGTGCGCATGCGAGTGCGAAAAAACGCTGGGTTTGAGCTGGCATCACCACCGCTCCGAATATTTCTGTCGGTAGATACCTTACCCCATGCAAACCAATTGGGTCACGAGTTGCTCCAACTCAACTTGTCATTGGTTGCCCGCAGGTGATTCCGGCTAGTCGATCCAGACAAGGGTACAATGTTTATTTGGTACTTTCTGTCGACCGGTTAGCCCTTCTATCTTAAGGGACTTTGCATCGACCAATTCTTGAACGAAGCCGTGGAAATCACTCTTCCAAACAAACGCCCGTTGCAGAAATAGCCCTAGCGCATGCTCGTAGGGCAACTGTTTGGATATCTGTATGTGTTCGAGCCAATCTGCTTTTGCTCGGTCTAGAGCCCAGCGACGATCATCTTCAATTTGGTTTTCAATCTCGACCTCATCAGGTTCTGCAAAAAGATCGTTGATCTTTGTTTTTTGCGCACGCGCGGCGAGTTCTTTTTTTAAATGAATCTTTGCTTGAAGCGGATAAACATTTCTCTCTACCTCAGAAAATTTTTCAAGGCCTCTGATGTGATTTGTGCCGTAGACGAGATTGAAAAAAGTTCGGTTCTTGTCTGGTGTTAGGACTCTAAAATACTTTACGTATTTGAACCCTCCCGTCCTTTTTAGTTCATTGCAGTACGTTTCAATTGCTGCTTGTTCTCTGGTGGATCCACTCTCAAGCAACAGGTCGAAGTTTGTTCTCCAGTTCGTTCCACCCATGAGGTCGTCTATGTCGGGTGAAATTTTCTCATATGTAATGAAACGATCGATGTATATCGACATGAAATTAATCAAGACTTCCCCACGAGATCGTAGAAGCGGAGCCATTTTCTTGAGTGACATTCCGGTCCAACCTTTAGGATCGATAAACGCAAACCAAAATGTACCTTCGACAAATTTAATAACTTGTGAGATTTCATCTTCAAAGCTGCCATTCAAAGGTTTGACCCCAATGCCCGAAACATGTGCAAGTAGTTGCTCAAGCGTCCGGTAATTTCTTGTATCTTTCTCGATAAACAGACATTGAACGTCGAAGGGTCGCCCAGCCTTGATGCTTTCACGACGAGCATGTGACAAAGTTTTTATGGCAATGTCGGGAGATGAATCAGAGAAATTATCACCTTTAGCATTCCAAGGACCGGAAAACCCATCAACGTAGGAGAACTTCTTCCATTTTGGTCCCACAATTCGACATGCAATGTTCAGGTAGTCTCGGAGAATTTTGTGTTTGATGCCGGTTTGCTCACGACCATCGTATTCGGGTTTAAGCTTTTTCATCCGCAACTCGCAATATCTGGGTATATTGTAATAAAAAACTAATTTAGATTGTGTCTCTCGGCAAAAAAATTCCAGAAATCCTGTATTTCAAACCTGCTGTTGATTGATTTTCGAAGATTTTAACATAGGAAACCCGTTCCAAAATTGGCCGTCCAACTCCCTCCCGTTGGCCTTCGGCCTAAACCCACCCCACTGCTTGAAGAAAAACGGCACGTTTGCGGCGATGCACTGATCGCGGACTTCAGTCGCCCACTTCTCTTCCATAGGCCGATGGCCGGGGCCGCTTTCCCCCCCGACGATGACCCAGTGGATGCCGGAAAGATCGACTTTGCCAATGGGGCCGATGAGCGGCTCGATTGAAAGGAAGCGCGTGGTCGCTTGCGTCTGTTGGACGTGACGGATGCGCGACACCTTCGAGCCGTCTTCGACCGATGTTCCGAGCCATATGTGCGCCGGCGCCTTCGCATCGCCATAGCGTTTGTTGACGTAGTGGCGCATAAGCGAACTACGTTTGGTCAGCACCTGGAAAGTGTGCCAGTGCGCCCGCTCCATGGTGTCGAAAACTTGGTCAACGTACGTGGCGGGGATGTCCTTGTGGAACAGATCACTCATGGAGTTGACGAAAATCATCTTCGGTTGGCGCACCGTTAATGGTTGTTCCAACCTTTTGGGGCGTAGTGTCAGGTCGAAGCCTGTTTCGAAGGGGTGGCCGGGCACGCCTCGGAAACGTTCAGAAAATCGCTCCGCATAACAATGATCACAACCGGCACTGATCTTGGTGCAGCCCGTCACCGGGTTCCACGTCATGTTGGTCCATTCGATTGCGGATTTCTGCGCCATGCTCACCCCAGAAAGAACATTCATAGAACAATTTAAACGATAATCATTGAGATTCAACGAAAAGCTATAAGAAATGATTTCCCTGAAAATGGATCAACGGGCAACAGCATGCATATTGTTCGGGTTTTGCCAGGGTTTCATCGCAGTTATGCTATTTTAAATCCTGTCGTTGAAAAATAATAGGAATATATTGACTTTTCGTAAATATGTGCTATGTAAAGAGTGCATCATGGGTTCGACCTTCCGTCGGGCCGATGAAGGCGCGCTATTTGACATTCGAATCAGATAAAGGCCGGGACCGATGCTTGCCGCTGGGCGAGAAGATTGGGGCTGGTCGGGAATGGTGTGTGGGATCGTTGATATCGAGACCGCTGGAGCCGCGCGCTGGATGTTCTGGGACCGTCGCGCCAGTGGCGCGGCGTAAGCCCAGGGTATCTCCCAGGGGGCCGGCCATCCCCAGCGCGCGGAAGCTGGAGAAAATTGGGTTCGTTCCCCTGATTTTTTTTGATCATCTTGAAAAACAACGGTTTTTGACCCCGGAAAAACGGCTTCGAAACGAAATTTCGGGAGGAAAACTGAAGAATAATCGTTGAACTCTGTCGCTGGGTGGCGACAATCCGTCTCATGTCAGGGAGATAAACATGACCAGACTCACCAACAAAACGGCCCTCATCACCGGTGCCGCGTCGGGCATTGGGCGCGCGGTGGCGGCGCGCTTGGCCGACGAGGGCGCGCATGTGGCGTTGGCGGATTTCAATCGTGATGCCGGCGTGGCGGCGGCGGAAGCCATTGGTGATGCGGCGCTGTTTGTTGATTTGGACGTGAGCCGCGAAGATGCGTGGCAAGCGGGCATGGCCGCCGTGCGGGCCAGCTTTGGCGGGCTTGATATTTTGGTCAATTCCGCTGGCGTGATTTCGCTGCATTCGATTGAAGACACCAGCCTGGACGAATGGCGCCGGGTGATGGGCGTCAATTTGGATGGCACGTTTCTGGGGTGCCGGTTCGGCGTTGCCGCCATGAAAGACACCGGCGGCGGGTCGATCATCAATATGTCATCGGTGTCGGGACTGGTGGGGGGCGCCAATCTGGCGGCCTACAATGCGTCAAAAGGCGGCGTGCGGCTGCTGACGAAATCGGTGGCGCTACACTGCGCCAAGAAGGGCTACGACATTCGCTGCAATTCCGTGCACCCGAGCTTCGTCTCCACCCCCATGGTCGACGACATCGCCGATGGGGCCCGCGACCCGGACCGCGCGCGCGACGCCATGGCGGCGCAGATCCCGCTCGGGCGGATGGGCAGCGTCGAAGAGGTTGCCGGCATGGTCGCTTACCTGGCGTCAGATGAGGCGGCGTTCGTGACCGGTTCGGAGTTTGTCATCGACGGCGGCCTGACGGCTTGAATTGACCGCTTAGGCAATCGTCAAGCAGCGCAGCCCATGGCGTCTAAGTTAACGCCGCGGGCTTTTGACCAGGCGTCGCCCAATTGATGCAGCAGGCTTTCGTCCAGGAACTGCTCCGCCATATGAAACAACACGCCTTCTTCCTTGGCGAAGTGCTCGGTCGTGATGTCGAGCAAGGCGCGGGTTTCGCCCTTCATGGTATTGAGATCGGTGGTGCTCAAAATCGAGCCCAACAGTTCTTCGATCTGGCGGTGCTCCATCTCCATCACTGCCAGCGGCCCCATCTCACCCACTTGCGGCTGCAGAGACGGGAACAGGTGTTCCTCTTCCAGCGTCGCGTGAGAGCCCAACAGCCCGGCGAGCGCGCGGGTCAGTGCCGGCAGGTCTTCGCCGGTGCCGGCAATGGATTGTTCGATCTGCTCGAACAACGCGTAAAAAAGCCCATGTTCGCCCAAAAGTGCGTCTGTGATTTTCATTCCAAACCCCTGATATGAATAATTAGGTACGGTCATACCAATTAATTCGGAGTCAATATTGATTTTGGTCAAGGATCAGGCAGAAATGACGTAGCCGTATTCCAACGCCGCCTCGGATACCCACTCAAACAGATCCCCCCCGTAGGAGCGCGTGAGCGTCACGTCGATGGTATCTTCGTCGATGCCATCGAGCAGCACGCTCAGATGACCAAGCAGGCTTTGCGCGCATTGGCCAGGTGAGAACGCCTGCGTGTGCAGGTCCAGCGGGCAACCCTTGGCCAGTACATCGCGCGCGTTGGGGCCGGTTAGGCGAAGCGTCGTGCGGCCGTGGGTAACGTCGTTGTAGGCGCCGGCGGGTGCGGCGCTGGCAAGCTTGCGCTCCCACTCACCGAACGGCGCCGGTGCGGTTTTTAACAACCACTGATCCGGGCCCAGCCAGCAAAGCCGCTGGTCGCCCGTGATGCTGACGCCCCCAGCCTGCAACGGGAGGTCCAGGCCGGTGGCGGATTTCACGCCCTCGGCGATAGCTGGGTTGCCGCTTAAATGCACCAAAGTCCGCTCACGAACTTCGGAGATGGAAACGCCGGGGTTGCCGTCCACGCCGAAATGCCCGGGAACCAACTGCTCAGCGATCGCCGATCTGGGGGTTGCGTCAACCATGGAGCCGGTCTCCTTTCGGATCGATAAAGATGGGGTCGGCGAGGGTCACCGGGATGGTTTCGTTGGTTAGCGGCGAGTGGGCGTAGAGGGTTTCGCCGTGCCGCTGGCGAGCGTTTTCCACCAACGCCAGCCCGATGGGGTGGCCTAGGTTGGGACTGGTGCACTGCGACGTCACTTCGCCTTGCGACGGCATCGGCATGGCGGCTTTCGGGTCGGCGACGATTTGTGCGCCGCGCGGGATCTTAGTGGTTTTGTCGGCAGGGATCAGCCCGACCAGTTGCCGGCGGTCTGATTTCACCAAATCTTCGCGCCCGGCCATGACCTGCCCGACGAAGGGCTTGGCGCCGGACATCATGCGTCCGAAGCCGGCATCATCGGCTGTTGTGCGACCGTCCAATTCATTGCCCACCACGTGGCCTTTCTCGATGCGTAAAATGTTCATGGCCTCGGTGCCGTAAGGGATGACATCCAGGTCGCGGCCCGCGTCGAGCAAGGTTTCCCACACGTCTAAGCCGTAGTCCGCCGGCACGTTGATCTCGTAGGCCAGTTCGCCGGAAAACGAAATCCGGAACAGCCGCAAGGGCGCACCCGAAATTTCACCCTCGCGATAGGCCATGAACGGGCAGGCGTCGTTGGAAAGATCGACGCCCGTGCACACCTTTTCCAGCAGTGTTCGGCTGTCGGGCCCGGCGACGGCGATGCCGGCCCAGTCGTCGGTGACGGAAACCATTTTGACGTCCAGTTCCGGCCAGTGCACCTGCGAGAGGTTTTCCAGATGCACCATCACCGGCCCGGCGTGGGTGGTTGTTGTGGTGATCAGGTAGCGATTCTCGGAAACCCGCGTCACCGTGCCGTCGTCGAATACCAGCCCGTCTTCGCGCAGCATCACGCCGTAGCGCGATTTGCCCACAGGCAGCTTGGCGAAGCCGTTGATATAGACGCGGTTGAGAAATTCCGCCGCGTCGGCGCCTTGCAGATCAATTTTGCCCAGCGTCGAAACATCGACAATGCCGACCTTCTCGCGCACGTGTTTGGCCTCGCGCCAGATCGCCGGCCACATGGCTTCGCCCGGGCGTTGGTAGTACTGCGCACGCAGCCAATACCCCGCCGGTGCGAAATCTGACCCCTGAGCCTGGTGCCAGGTATACATCGGTGTGGCGCGCGTCGGAGCCATGTGGCCATGCGCCTCAAAACCCGCCACCGCACCCAGCGTGATCGGCGAGAACGGTTGGCGGAAGGTGGTGGTGCCGACGGCGGGGATGGCTTCGCCCCGGTGCGCGGCCATCAACGCCAAGCCATTGACGTTCGATGTGCGGCCCTGGTCGGTGCCCATGCCGAGCGTGGTATAGCGCTTCAGGTGCTCGACCGAGATGTAATTCTCGCGGTGCGCCAGTGCGATGTCTTCGGCGGTGACATCGTTTTGCAGATCGACAAAGCGCTTGCCGTGTTGGTTCGGCGCGAAAGGCACCGCCCAGACCGGTGTGGGCCGCATCGGCGTCTCGTCGGCGCATGATGGTGTCGGCGGCGCGTCGCAAGCGAAGCCCGCTGCCGTGGCGGCCTCAGTCCCGGCGGCAAGCCCTTGCGCCAGACAATCACCAAGCGCAAACGAGCCGTTGGCTGCACCGGCGGAACGTTCGCGCTGGAACGAGGTCTTCGGCACAAATGTGGTTCGGTCTTCGTCGTAACGCAGCTTGCCGCGTGATTGCGACAACAGATGCACGCTGGGCGTCCAACCACCTGAAACGGCGACCAAGTCACAAATAACCTCACGAGTGTCGCCATTAATCTCACCATTGGTGTCGAGCGCAGCGACAGACACGCTGTGAACAGCTTTGGCGCCATGCGCCGCGACAACAGCATACCCCGCCAATACGCCAATGCCGACGGCCTTGGCCATGCTTGCCTCGGTTTCGGGGATGTCATTGCGGACGTCGACAATGGCTTGGATTTCAATACCCGCCGCAGCCATTTCACAGGCCGCCGTATAGGCTGAGCCGTTGTTGGTGAACACCA
This sequence comes from Rhodospirillaceae bacterium, assembly GCA_018698795.1. Taxonomy (GTDB): domain Bacteria; phylum Pseudomonadota; class Alphaproteobacteria; order Rhodospirillales; family Casp-alpha2; genus TMED8. The sequence continues at coordinate 25,795 of JABIPG010000125.1, read as the reverse complement.
CGGCGCGTTCGCCGGCGCGGACGCCGAATTTATTGGCGTAGGTCTGCGCGGCGGAAGCCAGCATGATGCCGGGGCGGTCGTTGTCGGCGAACACCAAGGGGCGTTCCAGGCTGCCGGTGGCGAGTACGACTTCTGTCGCGCGCACCTGCCATAAGCGCTGGCGCGGCTGATGTGCGGCAGGAGCCGGTAGGTGATCCGCGACGCGTTCGTTCAAGATCAGCATGTTGTGGTCGTAGTAACTGCTGACCATGGTGCGCCTCAGTAGCGTGACGTTTTCCATGCCGGCCAGTTCCGCGACGGTATCGCGTGCCCACTCGGCGCCCGGGTTGCCGCCAATAGTGTCAGTAAGCCCTAGTGCCATGCCGCCGAATTCAGGCCCATCGTCGGCCAAGATCACGCGCGCGCCGCTTTTTGCCGCCGCCAAGGCCGCTACCAGACCCGTCGGGCCGCCGCCCGCAATCAGCACGTCGCAATGCGCATAGCGATGCGCATAGGTGTCGGGATCAGATTGCTCGGCGGTCTTGCCCATGCCGGCGGCGTTTCGGATGACGCGCTCGTAGGTCATCCACAATTTCGCCGGCCACATGAAGGTCTTGTAATAGAAACCCGATGGGATCATCGCCTGAAAGGCATTGTTGATGGCCTGCAGGTCAAAATGCACGTTGGGCCAGCAGTTCTGACTGTTGGCGACGAGGCCGTCGTAAAGCTCTATGCGGGTGGCTTGCATATTGGGCTCGGTACGCGCGCCGGTGCGCAACTGCACCAGGGCATTGGGCTCTTCAATGCCGGCGCCGAAGATACCGCGCGGGCGGTGATACTTGAAGCTGCGCCCGACCAACCGAACCCCATTGGCCAAAAGCGCCGAGGCCAGCGTATCGCCTTGATAGCCCTGATAGCGTTTGCCGTCGTAAGTGAACGACAAGGGCTTCGTGCGGTCAATCAGGCCGCCCTCGTCATTGCGAAAGATTTGCGTGCTCATTTGGCGTCTCCGTCGAAATCGTCGTGGGGTGCGCCGGTGGCGGTGATTTCATGCGTCAGGGTGTTGCGCCGGACTTTGACGAACTTGCCGCAGCCTGCGCCATGACGCCAAAGCTCGTCTTGGACACCCATACGTGGGTCGCGCTGGTAGACATAGTCGAAGTGCATCTCGGCATTGGTGTCGTCGATGGTGGGACGCGTCCGGGTGGCGTCGTCTTCGTAGGAGAACTCGGTCTGTGCGCGTGGGCCGCACCAAGGGCAGGTGATGTGTAGCATGAGTGTTATCCTTCCCGTCTTAGTGCGATTTGGGCGTCGGGCCAACGCCGCCCTCATCGATCATGGCGCCGGTCTCGAAGCGCTTTAATGTGAAGCGCGCGTTGAGGTCGTGAGGCTCGTCATTGGCGATCGTGTGGGCGTAGACCCAACCCGATCCCGGCGTCGCCTTGAAGCCGCCGTAACACCATCCGCCATTGATGAAGAACCCGTCGATGTCGGTGGTGGTAATAATCGGGCTGCCATCCATGGACATATCCATGATGCCGCCCCAGGTGCGCATCAGCCTCAGCCGCCCAAACGACGGAAACAGAGAGACGGCGGCCTGCACCACATGTTCGATGCAGGGGAAATTACCGCGCTGGCCATAGGTTGGGTAGGAATCCAAGTCGCCCCCGAACACCAACTCGCCCTTATCTGATTGCGAGATATAAAAATGCGACGCGGCGGACGTCACCACCGTATCGATGCACGGCTTCACAGGCTCGGAAACCATGGCCTGCAAAACGTGGGCTTCGAGCGGCATGCGCATGCCGGCCATGGCGCAAAGGTGCCCCGTATGGCCGGCGACGGCGGTGGCGACCTTTTTGGCCTTTATGGCGCCGCGCGTGGTTTGCACGCCGGTGACGCGGCCACCTGATACGTCGATGCCGGTGACCTCACAGTTCTGAATAATATCGACGCCGTATCTATCTGCGCCGCGCGCCAGCCCCCAGGCGACGGCGTCATGTCGTGCGGTGCCGCCGCGTGGCTGTAAAAGGCCGCCTTTGATCGGGAATCGCGCCGTATTGGAACAATCGAGCAGCGGCACGAAGGCCCCGATTTCGTCGCGGTTCATGTATTCGGCATCGATGCCGTTGATGCGCATAAAGTTGCCGCGCCGCTGGAAGGCATCCACCTGGGCATCTGAATGCGCGAGGTTGAGGACGCCGCGTTGCGAATGCATGACGTTGTAGTTGAGGTCCTGGCTGAGGCCTTCCCACAATTGCACGGATTTTTCATAGAACAGCGTGTTGCCTTCCTGGCCGTAGTTGGAGCGCACGATGGTGGTGTTGCGCCCCGTATTGCCGCCACCGAGCCAGCCTTTTTCCAGCACCGCGACGTTGGTGATGCCGTGGTTTTTCGCTAGGTAATAGGCTGTTGCCAAGCCGTGCCCACCACCACCGATGATGATGACGTCGTATTCGGGCTTGAGCTCGGGGGTGCGCCAGGCCTGCGGCCAGTTTTTGTGTTTAGTGAGCGCGTTGCGCGCCAGCGCGACGATGGAGTATTTGGTCATGGTTCGGCCTGTTGCTTTGGGGTCACTGTCACTTTGGTTTCTTAGGGCATGAGGTTGCGGGTGTTTGGAAGGCTATCGATGGAACGGAGACGCGCAAGCAGCGTCTCCGCATTTTTGACGCTACCGTAGCCGGCGAGGGTGCGAAATTTGGTGTCGAGATCGTCGTCCGACATGGGTTTGCTCGGTGCGCCGATGGCGACGCTGTTGAAAAGCTCAAACGTGGTGCCGGCAGTGGTCTCGATGACTACCCGAGCGCATTCGGGCCCAGACCGGCCATCCAGCGCCTGAGCCGTGAGGTCGTCGTCGCGGATCATAGTGATTTTCTCCATAGCCCGACGGGTGCGCTTATCGGCGAGCGCGCTGGTTTCTAGGTGTTTGACGCCGTAAGAGCCATGCGCAAGCATGCAGGCTACCGTATAGGGCATTGAGAACTGGGCTTGCTGAAAAGACTCCGGCGCATTGTAGATGAGGCTCACATCGACCATCTCGGGCACAAAGCACGATACCTGAGTGACATTGTCGACGGTGAGGTCGTGTTCGCGCATCAAGATTGATGTGGCCTCAAGGGCCGCGTGGGTTGCAGTGCAGGATGGATAGGGTTTGATGAAAACACCGGGTTCGATCAGCGAATAGACCTGACCCAGGTGATCCATTTGGCTGACATCGAAAACACCCTCGTTGAACAGCTTGGCGAATCCTCGGGCGTCTTCAAAAATCCCGGCTGGTCCGCTGGCGCCCGCGGCGGCCAGTAACGCCGCGCGCACACCGGCGGCAGATGCGAGGCCGCAGGTCAACGGTTTGGCGTCGGTGCCGAGCCCGGCGAGATTGCCGCCGGCACCAAACGCCGCAAGCGCGATGGCGTTGGTGGTTTGGGATGTGTTTAGGCCCAGCACCCGCGCACAACCCGCTGCGGCACCAATGGCGCCGTAGATGGTGGTCCCCCACCAACCATTGAACCACGGCGCATTGCCCGTCGCCTTGCCCAGCACATAGGCACACTCGGAGCCGGCAATAAACGCTGCGAGCAGGGTTTCGCCGCTGGCTTCAGTTTGTTCGGCAACGGCAAGCACAGCTGGGCCGATTACAGCCGTGCCGTGGGTGACGCCCGCGTAACAGGTATCGTCGAAATCAAAGACATGTGCTGCTGTCGCATTGGCGAGGGCGGCGCCGCTGGCGGTCGTGCGGCGGTCGGTGCCAAAGATGGAAGCATGGCCGTCACCGTGCTCGGCGAATGCCAAATCCTGGGCCATGGTGGAGGTCTCGTGGTTGCCGCCGGCGATGCCCACGGCAAATAGATCAACCATGCACCGGACGCCAATGGCGCGGGCATCTTCCGGTATATCGACAAGTTTGCCGGCGGTTGTCCATGCGCCCAGGCGTTCGGCTGCGGTGTCTGCGTTGATGTTGTCGTTCCCCATCATGCGGGCAAAATAAGGGTATCAGGAGATTGAGTCTTGTCATTGAAAAAATTTATGTAAAAAATAAGTAATGCATATGAATAAATCCGAACTCAACTCTCCAGAAGACGAGCCACTGGAGTTGAAATCCGTGGCGCTGTTTCTGGCGGTTGCCGAGACGGGTTCGATGACAACGGCGGGGCGGCGGTTCGGTGCGTCGCAACCGGCGGTGTCTCAGTCTATGGCGAGATTGGAGATCAGATGTGGTGCGGCGCTGTTTGAACGCGGCGTCAGGCCGCTTCGGCTGACCCCCGCGGGTGAGGCTCTACGCGACTCCGGTCCGGCCTTGCTGGAAGCGGAGCGTTCCGTGCGCCGTGAGATTTCGGGCGCTGCCGAGGTGGAGCGGACATCGGTGCGGTTGGGTCTGGTGGATTCGTTTGCCGCCACTGTGGGGCCGGCATTGGTGCGGCAACTGCGCAATCACTCAGAGCGGATTACGGTATTGTCGGGGATATCTCCGACGCTGTGGTCCGACCTGCAAAGCCGGCGGTTGGACTTCATGGTGTTGACCGACCCTGCTGGTGGCGTCGGCGTCGGGGCTGGTGGCAGGGCTGGCGGTGCGCGTGCACGCAAGCTGATGAGCGAGCCGTTCGTGCTGTTATTGCCGAAACGGTTGGCTGCGAACATCAGTGATCCGACACTTCACGACCTAGCCGGCAATCACCCGTTTATCCGCTATTCGATGCGATCTCATATCGGCACCCAAATTGAGGAACATCTGAAATCCCAAGGCATCTCGGCGCGGGCAATCATGGAGTTCGACGGCACGGACGCATTATTTGGGATGGTCTCCGCCGGCCTGGGCTGGGCGATCACGACGCCTTTGTGCTTGGTGCACGGCCGCGCCTATGCAGATGACCTGGCGGCGCTGCCGCTGCCGGGAAAAGCGTTTTCGCGCACCTTCCATTTGGTTTCAGGGCCGGATGGTGCAGCCGCCATGACACGACGCATCGCAGTTGAGGCGGGCGAAGTGGCCAAAACCATTATTGAAAATGAGGTCCGGCCTTGGATGCCGTGGGCGGCGGATGCGATGAAGGTTTACGACTAAACGTCATCCGCTGCCGCGAGCGCGGCAATGGCGGCTGCGGCGAAACGCGCTTCGGGCGGGTCGGCGCGCGACGTGAGCACAATCGGCACCTTGGCGCCCATCACCACGCCTGCGGCCAGGCCGCTCATGAAATAGACCATCATTTTAAACAGCCCATTGCCGGTCTCGATATTGGGCACGACCAACACATCCGCATTTCCGGCGACGGGGCTGTCGATGCCTTTCAACAGTGCTGCTTCGGGGGAAACGGCATTGTCGAAAGCAAACGGTCCGTCGATGACAGCTCCCGTAACTTCACCCGAGTTGGCACGCCTCACAACCTCGGCGGCATCGACGCTGGATGGCATGGCATTGATCACCGACTCGGTACCCGACAACATGGCCACGTGCGGCTTGGTATTGCCGAGTGCATGCGAGAGCTGCACGGCGTTGTTGATAATATCGATCTTGGTGGCCGTATCGGGGGCGACGTTGACGGCACCGTCGGTGATCAACAGTACGCGCTCGCTATTAGGCACGGTCATATGGAAGACATGGCTCAGGCGCCGCCCCGTCCGGAGCCCCGCATCGCGGTTGACCACCGCCTTCATCAGAGCGTCGGTATGCACGTGGCCTTTCATCAGGGTTGCCACCTCGCCTGAGCGCGCCAGCGCCACGGCTGCGGCGGGTGCTTTGTCCTCGCCGGCGGCATCGACTAATTGGTAGCCCGATATATCCCACTCGGCTTCGCGCGCTATTGCTTGAATGGCCTCGGCATCGCCGACCAGTACGGGATCGATCAACCCCGACCGTGCGGCTTGTCTGGCGCTTTCCAGCGCCACCGGATGGTCGGCGCCAGCCACGGCCATGCGCACGGTTTCCAGATTACGCACACGGTCCAGCAGGTAGGCGGGGATTTCAAAGGGGACGGAGCTCAGCATGGTGATGGTTCACCTCGGTCAGGGATACAGGAACAGGCAAACAATAAGGCCGGATGGGGGAGAGGTCCATCCGGCCTTGATTGCTAATCTTGATCGTGGTGGCGGCGAAATTAAGCCGGGTTTTGCGGCTTCATGTCGCCGGGGTTAATGCCGGCCACTTCCACGGGGGCCTTCATGGCGTCGCGGCGGAACGGCTCACCCAGTTCCTGGTTGAGAATGACCTCGATGAACGTGGTCACACCATCGTTCATCTGAGCCTTGACCGCAGCGTCGAGCGCGTCGGTCAATTCCTGCATCGTCGTGACTTGCACACCTTTGAGCCCGCAGGCATCGGCGATCTTGGCGTAGTTCACATCCAGCGCCAGTTCCGTGCCGACGAAGTTGTCTTGGTACCACAGCGTCGTGTTGCGCTTTTCCGCACCCCACTGGTAGTTGCGGAAGATGACCATGGTGATCGGCGGCCAATCGTCACGGCCGATGGCCGTCATTTCGTTCATGGAGATGCCGAAAGCACCGTCACCGGCGAAGCCAACAACCGGCGTGTCCGGGCAGGCGATCTTGGCGCCTGCGATGGACGGAAGGCCGTAACCGCAGGGACCGAACAGGCCCGGTGCTAGATATTTGCGACCGGCTTCAAAGGACGGGTAGGCGTTGCCGATGGCGCAGTTGTTGCCGATGTCGGACGAAATGATGGCATCCTTCGGCAGTGAAGCCTGGATGGCACGCCACGCTTTGCGCGGGCTCATGCGCTCGGGGTGTTTATCGCGCGCACGCTCGTTCCAGGTGGTGCCGGGATCGTCGTCTTCATGATCCATGCTCGACAGTTCTTGCGCCCAACGCGACTTGGTGGTGGAGACCAAGTCTTCGCGCTCTTTGCGTCCGGCATTGCCGGCGTCCTGGGACAGATTGGCAAGCAGCTGTTCGGCGACCAGCTTGGCGTCACCCTGGATGGCAACATCGAGTTTTTTGGTCAGGCCGATGCGGTCTGCATTGATGTCAACCTGGATGATCTTGGCGTCTTTCGGCCAGTAATCGATGCCGTAACCGGGCAGCGTCGAGAACGGATTGAGGCGCGTGCCCAAAGCCAACACGACGTCAGCTTTGGCGATCAGTTCCATACCGGCCTTGGAGCCGTTGTAGCCCAAGGGGCCAGCGAACAGCGGGTGCGAGCCCGGGAATGCATCGTTGTGCTGGTAACCACAGCAAACCGGCGCGGACAGGCGTTCGGCCAGTGCTTTGGAGGCATCAATGCCGCCCGACAGAATGACACCTGCGCCGTTCAAGATAACCGGGAATTGGGCTTCCGACAGAAGCTTGGCTGCGTCGGCGATGGCGCCCGAGCCACCAGCGGAAGCCTCAATCTTGACGACCTGCGGCAATTCGATATCGACGATTTGCGTCCAGTAGTCACGCGGGATGTTGATCTGCGCCGGGGCGGAGCCGCGCCAGGCTTGCTCGATTACGCGGTTCAGAACTTCGGCGATGCGCGTCGGGTCGCGGACTTCTTCCTGATAGCAGACCATTTCTTCAAACAGCTTCATCTGCGGGATTTCCTGGAAACCACCTTGACCGATGGTTTTGTTGGCGGCCTGCGGCGTCACCAGCAACATCGGGGTGTGGTTCCAGTATGCGGTTTTGATCGGCGTCACGAAGTTGGTGATGCCCGGGCCGTTCTGTGCCACGGCCATCGACATTTTGCCCGATGAGCGGGTGAAGCCATCAGCCATCATGCCGGCGGTGCATTCGTGGGCGCAATCCCAGAACTTGATCCCGGCTTTCGGGAACAGATCGGAAATCGGCATCATGGCTGAGCCGATGATGCCGAAGGCATGCTCGATGCCGTGCATTTGCAGGACCTTAACAAAGGCCTCTTCGGTGTTCATTTTCGTCATAGCGTATCCTCCACTTCGGCTTTCGGCGATAAGCCGAAAAGATCATTTATGAGACAAATAGTGATAAAAACTGAGATTTCAGCATAGAAACCACAGATTCTTAGTCACAGTCAAGATGCAATATTGCGATAAATGAGACAAATTGTCTTTTTAATCGAATTTTTGCGACTATGTGTCTCTATTAAGCGCCAAGAGCGACCTTCGGCTCAACGTAGTCGTAGCCAAGGTCGTGGGCCACGGCTTCATAAGTCACTTTTCCTTCGCACACATTCAAGCCGTTCAGCAGATGCGGATCATTGAGCAGGGCCTGCTTGTAGCCTTTGTCGGCCAGCGCCAGTGTGAACGGTAAGGTGACGTTGTTAAGGGCGTAAGTTGACGTATGCGACACCGCGCCCGGCATGTTGGCGACGCAATAGTGCACGACGCCATCAACGACATACGTCGGCTCGGCGTGTGTGGTCGCCTTGGAGGTCTCGGCGCAGCCGCCTTGGTCAATAGCGACATCGCAGATCACCGAGCCCGGTTTCATGCGCGAGATCAAATCGCGAGTGATCAACTTCGGCGCTTCGGCGCCCGGCACCAGTACGGCGCCAATCACCAGATCGGCAGCCAACACTTCTTCTTCCAGCGTGAGGCGTGTGGAATAGAGCGTCTTGATCGATTGCCCGAACCGCACGACGAGCGCACGCATGGTATCGACGTTTCGGTCTAGGATGGTCACGTCAGCACCCATGCCGACGGCCATGTAGGTGGCGTTTTCGCCAACAACGCCGCCACCGACAACGACCACTTTGGCCGGGCGCACGCCAGGCACGCCGGCCAGCAATACACCTGCGCCGCCTTGCGCGCGTTCCAGACAATGCGCGCCGGCCTGGATCGACATGCGGCCCGCCACTTGCGACATGGGCGCGAGCAACGGCAAGCCGCCGTGCGCATCAGTAACAGTTTCATAGGCGATGCAGATGGCGCCGCTGTCGACCAAGTCCTTGGTCTGTTCGGGATCGGGGGCCAGATGCAGATAAGTGAACAGAATTTGCCCTTCGCGCAGCATCTTGCGTTCGCTAGCCTGCGGTTCCTTCACCTTGACGATCATGTCAGCGGTGGCGAACACCTCTGCTGCGGTGTCGAGTACCGTGGCTCCGGCATCGCGATACGCGTCGTCAGTGCCGCTGATGCCAGCGCCGGCATTGGTTTCGACGACGACCTCATGGCCGTGATGAACAGCCTCGCGCACGGCGGTGGGCGTCATGCCGACGCGGTACTCGTGGTTTTTGATTTCCTTGGGAACACCGATTTTCATGGCTCATTTTCCTTATGCCAAAAAAACATAGGCTGCCTGCGCAGTGTCGGCGCAGCCAGCGATCAATCTCTGTAGGTGCAGTCTTACGGGCGCAACTGGCCTCACGGTAGGTCCAGTTATGTGGATTCACGGGAGCCAGTGATGGCCAGTTGCCAAGCTTGCTGGCACGATGGTTTCTAAGCAATTGGCCCTATTGGGTGACCCCATACACTTTGTAACGTTTACTTACAGATCACAAATACCTAAGTGACGATAATCAACCAAATCTCTACAGGGAGAAAACCACATGTCTGCATTTAAACATATGATCGGGGCCGCCGCCGTATTCGGCCTGATGGCGGGAGCCACACCGAGTGCTGCAGCTGCCGATTTGAAAGAACTCACGGTTGCTTACTTCTTGGAATGGCCGATGCCGTTTCAGTACGCCAAAGTGAAAGGCATTTATGAGAAGAAGCTTGGCATGAAGGTCAATTGGCGTTCGTTCGATGCCGGCACGGCCATGTCGGCGGCGATGGCGTCGGGCGACGTGCATATTTCTGTCAGCCAAGGCGTGCCGCCGTTCGTGGTCGCCGCGTCAGCCGGTCAGGATCTGCAAATTGCCGACGTGGCTGTCAGCTATTCCGAAAACGACAACTGCGTGGTCAAGACCGCGCTCGAGATCGATAAATCGAACGTCAAGGATCTCGTCGGTAAGAAAGTCGGCGTTCCGATCGGCACCGCCGCGCACTATGGTTTCTTGAAACAGATGGATCACTTCGGCATCGATGTGTCGAAGATGGAAGTTGTTGACATGGCACCGCCCGATGGCGCCGCGGCCTTTGCTCAAGGCAATCTGGACATGGTCTGCGGTTGGGGCGGCGCGCTGCGTCGTATGAAAGAGCACGGCAACGTGCTGCTCTCCGGCGCGGAAAAAGAGAAGCTTGGCATTCAGGTTTTCGACGTGACCAGCGTTCCGGCCTCTTTCGCATCCGAGCATGCCGACTTGCTGGCTAAGTTCGTGGGCGTGACTGCTGAAATGAATAAGATGTGGCTGACCAAGTCCAAGGAAATGCTGCCGGTGATCGCCAAGGATGCGGGCATGGACGAGAAAGGCACGGCTGCCACTATGGCGACCTTCTCATTCCCATCGGCGAAAGAGCAGTTGTCTGCCAAATGGCTCGGTGGCGGCACCCAGAAGTTTCTGAAAGAGGTCGGCGACTTCTTCAAGAAACAAGGCAACATCCCCGCATCGCGCGACAGCTATGCGGGTGCGGTCAACACCGAAGCGCTTAAAGCCGCATCAGGGATGTGATATCATCCTAAGTTGAAAAGAATGGGACAGCTCGAAGCCTCGGGCTGTCCCTTTTTCATTTGAGGAGGTTGCCATGTCCGGACTAACCATCGACGCCATTTCCATGCATTTCGAACTCCCGGGTGGGGGCGGCGTGCAGGCATTGAAGGACGTATCACTACATCTCGACGAAGGTGAATTGCTATCGGTGCTGGGGCCATCGGGCTGCGGCAAAACGACTTTGCTCAATATTCTCGCTGGCTTTTTGGTGCCGACAGAAGGCCGTATCAAGTTGCATGACAAAGTTGTCAGCGGTCCGGGTCCGGATCGCGGTATGGTGTTTCAGCAAGGTGCGCTGTTCGAATGGATGAACGTCCGCAAGAACATCGCCTTCGGTCCCGATATGCTGGGCCGGCCAAAAGGAGAGACTAAAGACAAGGTCGATCATTTGCTGGAAACCGTGGGGTTGCACGATTTTGGCGACAAGATGATCTATGAGCTATCGGGCGGCATGCAGCAGCGCGTGGCGTTGGCAAGATGCCTCGCCAACGAGCCCGATATTATTTTAATGGATGAGCCCTTGGGCGCATTGGACGCGCTGACACGCGAGAAAATGCAGGGGCTGGTGCTGAAGCTTTGGAAGGAAACCGGCAAGACAATCATCCTCATCACTCACTCGGTGGAGGAAGCGTTGCTGCTGGGCGAGCGATTGATCGTGATGGCGCCCAGGCCCGGTCGGCTGCACAAGGAATATCGCCTGCCGTTCGCCGACATGGGGGTCGGCAAAGACTTGCGCGAGGTCAAGAAAGAGCACGATTTCGGCGAAAAACGCGAGGAGATCCTCTCCATGATTTGGGATATGGAAGAGGAAATCATGGGCCGGCAGGAGACAGCGGCATGATTATTTTACTTGTTTATGTGGTCGTTTTTGCCGCCGCGATGTTCATCTACAACATCTATTACCGCTCGACCGAGCACGCGCACGATTTCATCAGTCTGAAGACCGTCACATTCGGCGACGAAAGTGCCGTCACCCCCAACCGGTTTGCTTCGATCATCTCGGTGGTGACGTTGTTTCTATTGTGGGGCGCGTTTACAGGGTCAAATCTGGTGCCGTTCCATGCGCCGGGGCCCTTCAAGGGCGATACCCAATTTACCTACACCGCGCAAAACGCGGCAGGTAAAAAAGATGACGCCACGGTATTCGTCCGGGTTCACAAAATCGGGGAAAAGATCGAGCTGCCGGATGCGAAGGCCGGCGACGGCGGCTTCGCCAAGAATGACGCCATTAAAATCGGCGCGTGGCGATCGGGCCTGTTGAAAGCGCAACGCAATGATGATGGCGGCAAAGACAAAGGCTATAAGGTCGTCGCCATTGATGGGTTGGCTATTTCACCCAATCAGAAAGTGAAATTGTCCGACCTATCGGTCCGGATGACGTCCAAGGGCAGCCTGTCGATTGAGCCGAAAAAGGGTTGGCAGATGGAACCGATCTGGTTGCCGCCACCGGAATCGGTCTACAAACGGCTGATAGAGATCGCAACCTCCGGATACCAGAATGTAACGCTATTTGATAATTTGGCGTGGTCGCTGATCCGCGTGATCGCCGGGTTTGTGCTGGGCAGTATCGTCGGTATTCCGCTCGGCTACGCGATGGGGCTATCGGGGTGGTTTAGGGGTTGGTTCGACCCGATCGTCGAGTTTATGCGCCCGGTGCCGCCGCTGGCGTTGATCCCGCTGGTGATCATCTGGTTCGGCATCTGGGAAACTGGCAAAATCTCGTTGTTGTTCCTGGCTGCGCTCTGGATCATGACGATTGCGGCACGCGCCGGTGTATCCGGCGTCAACATCACCAAGGTGCACGCGGCCTATTCGCTGGGGGCGTCAAAACGCCAATTGCTACTGCATGTCATCGTGCCGAATTCACTGCCAGAGATATTTACCGGCGCGCGTGTCGCCATGGGGGTGTGCTGGGGCACGGTGGTCGCCGCTGAATTGGTGGCGGCCGAAAAGGGGGCCGGTAAAATGATCATTGCCGCATCCAAGTTCCAGCAAACGGATATCGTGATTATGGGGATCATCCTGATCGGTGTGATCGGCTACGGTATCGATATTTTGATGCGCAAAGCAGAGCGAGTGCTGGTGCCATGGAAGGGCAAGAGCTGATTGGTGGCATTGTGGGTTAGGTTAGTTTTTCCACGACTTTTGCTAGGGTCTTGATTCCCGGTTCGATGCGATCCTTGGCAATAGAGGAAAAGCCAAGCCGGAAAAACTGACGCGGTCTCGGCGATCCGCCAAAGTGGACGGTGCCGGGTTCGATCAATACACCTTGCTCGCGGGCAGCGGCCTCTAACACGCCACTGTCTAGGCTATCGGGGCCGCGGACCCAATAACTGGTGCCGCCGAAGGTTGGTTCACGGGTCGAGTTGGGCATGTGGGTTTGCAGGGCTTCCCCGATCGCTTGCCAGCGTTCGCGGTAGGCGCGATGCAAGCGGTGGATCAGTGTGTCGTGATAGCCCAGCGACATAAACAGCGCCGCGGTGCGTTGCGTGTTGTTGGGGGCGTGGCGCAGCATCAGCCGGCGCAAATGCCGCGCCTCTGAGATCAAATCTTTTGACCCAACCAGGTAGCCCAGGCGCAGCCCAGGAAATAGTGTTTTTGAAAGGCTGCCGATGTAAATCACCCGGTCTTCGGTATCGAGTGTTTTCAGCGCCGGTGTCGGATCGCTGACGTAGTTGGTTTCGGCCTCGTAGTCGTCTTCGATGATGATGGAGTCGTGTTCAGCGGCGTGCTGGAGTAACGCTTGGCGGCGTTCAATGGGCATCGTGACGGTGGTTGGAAACTGATGGCTGGGTGTTACGAATACGTAGTCGGCACCGTTTAGCCGATCATCTACCGGCAGACCGCGTTCATCCACCGGGATCAGACTAATGCGCCGGGTCTTGAGGCTGAAAATGTTGCGCGCATCGGCATAGCCGGGTTCCTCCATGGCGACCGTGGTCTCTGGCGAAATCAGCAGGCTGGCCAATAGGTAAAGAGCGTTCTGTGCGCCTAGTGTAATTAAAATTTGATCGCTATCGGCGTAGATGCCGCGCCGAGGCAACAGTCGGGTGCGGATTTGCTCGACCAGCATGGGGTCGTCGTTTTCGCGGCTGTCTCCGGTCCAGGCGTCCATAGCGCGCCGGCCCAAGGCTTGGCGCGAGCATTCCCGCCAAGCGCCGATGGGGAATAACTCTTCGTCCACTTGCCCATAAATAAAGGGATATTCATAGGCGCGCCAATCGGTGGGCTTTTCGATATTGGCTTGCGCCGATGGGCGGACGCGAAACCGGCGGCTCCAATCGGGTGCGTTGATGGGCGCTTTTATGGGTTCGGGATCGCGAACCGGCAGGTTTTCTCGAATTTCCGGATTGACGTAAAATCCGCTTCGCTCACGAGCCTGAAGATACCCGTCATCGACCAGGGCCTGGTAGGTCAACACAACGGTATTGCGCGAAACGCCCAAAATTTGCGCCATCCGTCGGCTCGACGGTAGCGCCTCACCATGTGGGATGCCGCCCTCCAGGATGCTTGATACCAGCATCTCGCGGATTTGCGTTTGCAGCGAGGCATTCTCGACCCGGCTAAGATGGAATAGGCTATCGCGCATGATATTGGCTGGCCCAGGTTAAATCCGAAAATTGGCTCTACGATGGAGCCAGTAGGAAAGTCTACGTTAAGCTCGACTGGCGGACAAGGAATGCCCGCCGGATGTGAATTGTTGAGTTTGGGGCGCTGAGAAAGCCGCCGCCGCCGACCGGGAGGAGACACACCATGCAATATCAGGCCAATGACTTAGAACAACACTGGATGCCGTTCACGTCGAACCGCGAGTTCAAAGCGGATCCACGCCTTATCGTTGGCGGTAGTGGTGTTTACTTCACAGACCATAAAGGCGGCACGGTCATTGATGGCTGTTCGGGCTTGTTCTGTTGTCCGTTGGGCCACGGTCGCAAGGAAATCGCTGAAGCGGTTTACCAGCAACTGCTGGAAAACGATTACGCATCGCCGTTCATGACTTCGACGCCCGGCGCGTTCGAGTTGGCCAACCGCGTCGCCCGCATCACGCCGGACTCGATCAATCACGTGTTTTTCGTCAATTCGGGTTCTGAATCCATCGACACGGCCTTGAAAATGGTCATGGCCTATCACCGTGCACGTGGCGAGGGGCATCGCACCCGCTTCGTGTCGCGCGAGCGCGCGTATCATGGTGTTAACATCGGCGGTGTATCTCTGGCCGGCATGGTCAAAAACCGCGAAACCTTCACCAGTGTGATGCCCAACGTGGTCGCCATGCGCCACACCTGGAACCCGGACGAACTGTTTGTGCGTGGCCGCCCTGAAAGCGGCGCTGAATTGGCCGATGATCTGGCTCGTTTCTGTGAAACCTACGGCGGCTCAACGATTGCGGCTGTGTTCGTCGAACCTATTGCGGGGTCTACCGGCGTTCTGGTGCCGCCGAAAGGGTATCTGGAGCGGTTGCGTGAAATTTGTGATGAGCACGGCATTTTGCTGGTGTTTGATGAAGTGATCACCGGTTTCGGTCGTCTCGGCCATGCTTTTGCCTCACAGGCCTTTGATGTCACCCCCGATATCATGACCATGGCCAAAGCGCTGACCAACGGCGCGCAGCCAATGGGCGCGGTCGCGGTCAGCGACGAGGTCTATAAAACCATCACTGAGGCGGCGGCGGAAAACGCTATTGAGTTTTTCCATGGCTACACCTATTCCGGCCCCCCAGCCGCATGTGCCGCGGGGATCGCGGTGCAGAAGATTTACGACGAAGAGAATAGCTTCGATAAAGCCGCTCAGCTTAGCGACTATTTCCTCGACGGCCTGTTCAGCCTGCGGGACCTCGATTGCGTGAAAGATATCCGCGGGTACGGCCTGTTGGGCGCCGTCGAACTGAAACCCAAGGGCGCGCCTGGCGCACTTGGTACTCAGGTGCAAAAGGACCTTTTCTGGAACGGCATGCATCTCAAGTTCACCGGCGATGCAGGAATTGTCGCGCCGGCATTTGTCGCCGAAAAAGCCCAGGTCGATGAAATGATCGACAAGTTGCGGGCAACACTTGAAGCCATCTAACGCGGGTGTATAAACGGTTCGTGTAGCGGGGCGGTTTGATCATCGCCCCGTTCACATTCAGGTGGAAGACAACGCGAACTCCGGGGAGAAGAACAATGAGCGACGATCTGTGGCATTTTATTGATGGCGAACGTGTGGCCGGAAAAAGCGGCCGCACCGGCGATGTTTGCAACCCGGCCACCGGAGAGGTGGAAAAATCCGTGCCGTTGGCCAGTGCCGACGAAGTGCGCGTTGCCATTGAATCTGCCGCCAAAGCCTTGCCGCGCTGGGCTGCGACGCCGCCGGCGAAGCGCGCCCAGGTGATGTTTAATTTTCGCGCGCTCTTGATCGAGCACATGGATGAACTGGCCCATTTGGTTTCAGCCGAGCACGGCAAAACCTTGGAAGACGCCAAGGGATCCATCAGTCGCGGCCTGGAAGTGGTGGAATTCGTTTGCGGCATTCCGCAGTTGCTGAAAACCGATTATTCCGAGGCCGTAGCCGGTCAGGTCGACAGCTACAACGTGCGCCAGCCGGTCGGCGTTTGCGCCGGAATTACACCGTTCAATTTTCCGGCCATGGTGCCGATGTGGATGTTCCCCGTAGCACTTGCTTGCGGCAATACCTTCATTCTCAAGCCGTCAGAGAAAGTACCGTCGTGTTCACTTAGGATGGCGGAGCTTTTAATCGAAGCTGGTTTGCCGAAAGGCTGCTTGAACGTCGTAAACGGCGACAAGGAAGCCGTGGATACATTGTTGGACGACCCGACTGTCAGTGCCATCAGCTTCGTCGGTTCGACCGCCATCGGCCGCTACATTTACGAGACCGGTTGCAAAAACGGCAAGCGGGTACAAGCGCTTTGCGGTGCCAAGAACCATATGATCATCATGCCTGATGCCGATATGGACCAAGTTGTCGATGCGGCCATGGGCGCGGCCTATGGCTCAGCCGGAGAGCGTTGCATGGCGATTTCGGTCGCGGTCACGGTAGGCGAGGAGACCGGAGATGAGTTTATCCGGCGCTTGGCGCCCCGGGTGCAGGCTCTCAAGGTCGGCCCGTACACCGACACTGCGGCTGAAATGGGACCGGTGATTACGCGCGAGTCGAAAGAAAAGATCGAGCGCTACATCGACGAAGGCGTGGGTGCGGGAGCGGAGCTTGTGGTCGATGGTCGCGGGCTGAACTTACAGGGCTATGAAAACGGCTTCTTCGTCGGTGGTACGTTGTTCGACAAGGTCACATCTGACATGTCGATCTACCGCGATGAGATTTTCGGCCCCGTCCTAAGCACCGTGCGTGCGCAATCTTACGAAGACGCCAAGCAATTGGTGTTGGATCACGAATACGGTAACGGCACGGCCATCTTCACGCGTGATGGCGATACGGCACGGGATTTTACTCAGTCCATCAACGTCGGCATGGTCGGTGTCAATGTGCCGATCCCGGTGCCGGTCGCGTACCATAGCTTCGGCGGCTGGAAAGCATCGTTGTTTGGTGACCATTCCATCCACGGCATGGAAGGTGTGCGGTTTTATACGAAACTGAAGACCATCACCGCGCGTTGGCCGAGCGGCATCAAGGAAGGTGCTGTGTTCAATTTCCATGCCGGGAGTGACGGCGGTCACTGATTTAAACCACTCCTATTGGTTATAAGATTCTTGGTCCATCCTCTCGAATGATCTAGTGTATTGTGATGTGAATACTCGGGTTGCGGTAGGGGATTTCTGAGCTGCAGCGGGGACCGATAAATTCGCTGCGGGGCGTGGAAACTCCGAAACGGGGGTGTAGTGACCAAAGCGAGCGTCAATAAATCACGTGGCCGGTGGCGATCATCAATACTCCTCGCTGGATTTGTCGCTATCGGGGTGGCGGCGTCTTACTTTGCCGGTGAAAAACTAGAGCGCGACGCTCGCGAAACGTGGCTTAGCCATGCCAATGCCGACGTTTTGGTCGCCACGGATGCGGCGCAATCGCGAATCAATCAGGTATTTCTGGCGCTACGCGCCATGGCCGTACAGTTCGGGCCCGAGATCGAGCTCGATTCATCCGATTTGGAAGTCGCGGCTTCTAAATTGGAAGATTGGAATCTTGATATTTACCCCAAGTCCGTGGCATTCGCATGGCGGGTAACTCAAGAGCGTCGAAATGATGCCGAGCTTCGGCTCGGCAAGAAAATATGGGTCTATGGCGACGAGACGCAACCTGCGCCCGATATTTACGAAACCTTCCCTATTGCCGCCACTTCGGACTCGACGACAGGCTTGGCCTTGGGCGTCGATCTCGCCAGTAACGTCGGCACCCACGCCGTCGTATCAAGCGCTTATCGCACGCCCGGTGACGTGACTATGGGGCCTGCCTTCCGCGCCACAGATGGTAGTCTTTGCACGCTGATCGGAACCACCGTGCGAAATGGCGATGAACAAGGGATCTTGGTTGCATCCATCGATCTTGTGAAGTTCGTCCGCGATTTCACCAGCCAACAAACACCGGAGGGACTGCGCTTGCGTCTTAGCGAGCGCGAAACCAAAACTACTGAAGAAAGCCTCGTCAGAAATCTCATTGGCGGTTCGGCACCCTACAAAAGATCGGCCAAGACATATACCGTCCGATTGTCGAACGGACAGGCGAAATGGGATTTGCATTGGGATGTGATGCCGGATTACCGGGGGGGGCCGCGTATCGGCACGGCAGATACCGTGCGTTATGGCGGTTTGATTGCGACCGTCATTGCTGTGATTGCGTTTGCCATGATGCTTGCCGAAAACTCGGTGGTTTCACGCCGCGTCGAAGAGCGTACGCGTGAACTCAAACAGCAGCGCTCGTTCCTCGAATTGATACTCGGCAATATCTCCGATCCAATGGCTGTGGCCGACGCGACGCGCCGGATCACCCGAATCAACAAAGCATTCACCCGCGATTTCGGTTACACGCAAGAAGAAATCGAAGGCCGTGATGGCGCCCTAGCGTTTGCCGATGATGCAGAGTTCGAGCGTGTCGGAAGAGATATTCCCGATGGCTCCGAAGTTACCGGCGACGCCATATTTGAAGCTCGGTTCCGACGCAAGAACGGTGAGATATTCCTCGGAGAGATGGTTCGTTCGGCTATCATTGCCGAAACCGGCCATCTGGTTGGGTATGTCAGCGTGGTGCGTGACATCAGTGCGCGAAAACAGGTCGAAGAGGAAATGCGCCACGCCATGGAAGCGGCCGAATCCGGCAACCGCGCCAAGTCCGAGTTTCTGGCTAATATGAGCCACGAAATCCGCACGCCGCTGAATGCGATAATCGGTTTTTCCGACATTATTTTGAGCAGTGCTTTTGGTGACATCGGCAATCCCAGATATGCCGACTACGTCAACGATATCCATCACAGCGGTCAACATCTGTTGAGCATCATCAACGATATTCTCGATATCTCGAAAATTGAGGCGGGAAGCTACAAGCTGGTTCTGGAGCAGACCGACGTGGCCGACCCGGTGCTTGCGGCGCTTCGGATCGTCAACGAGCAAGTGCGCAATGCCGGTTTGATTTTAGAGACGCGTATGGCCGATGACCTGCCAATGGTTTCCGCGGACCCGACGGCAGTTTCGCGCATGCTGATAAATCTATTGTCGAACGCCGCCAAATTTACGCCAGCCGGCGGCACTGTGACGGTCGAGACCGGTCATGGGGATGATGGTTCCGTGGTGTTGTCGATTTCCGATACCGGCGTCGGTGTGAGGGACGAAGATATCGAGCGTATCCTGACGCCATTCGGCCAAGTCGCTTCGGCCATGTCTCGCGACCATCAAGGCACGGGTCTTGGCTTGCCGATTACCAAATGGTTGATCGAACAGCATGGAGGTCGATTTGAACTCGAAAGCGAAGAAACGGTCGGAACGCGCGTTAGTCTGATATTCCCGTCATCACTGGTCGTCGCGCAACCGGACCTCTTTCTCCGCACCGAGACGGTTTCCGGCTAAGCGTCAGTAGGTCCGATATCCCGTGAAAACCATCTTGCAGCGCGTATCAGAGGCGAACGTATCGGTCGATGGTGAGGTGGTGGGGGCCATCGGCCAAGGGTTGCTTGTTTTGTTTTGTGCGGAAACAAGTGATAGCTCGGCGCAACAGGGGCAGATCGACTATTTCGCACGCAAAATCGCAACGATGCGAATATTCGAAGACGGTTCGGGCAAGATGAACCTGTCGGTGAAAGACATAGGCGGCTCGGCGCTCGTCATCAGCCAATTTACCTTGGCTGCGGAATGGCGTAACGGAAACCGACCGAGTTTTTCCGGCGCGGCCTCTCCCGATGTGGGAAAAGCCCTGTATGACGGTTTCTGTGCCGCCCTTGCGGACCAGGGTTTGGTCGTGGAAACCGGCGAATTCGGTGCGCGTATGGAGGTGTCGCTGGTTAATTCCGGGCCGGTAACGATTGTGATGGATGATTCGTGAAATGAAAAAAAATGAAAAAATTTCATTGAATTGAAAATCATTTCATTTTATTGATTTCATTCGACATGCGTCTCCATTGGAATCAACCGTTCACCAGAGGGCAGCGGAATGCCGCAGGCCGCAGATACTCCGCCCGTTAGCAACCGTGAAAATTTCAGTTCTGCGGGACTTGGTGCTCAAATCCGAGATCTGCGCAAGGCCAAGCGCATCACCTTACAGAGCTTAGCCGAAACCATCGGGCGTTCTGTTGGCTACGTTTCACAGTTGGAGCGCGGTCTTTCCAGTGTCGATATCGAAACTTTGCATGCCATCTCCGATGCCTTGGGGGTCGGGATCAACTGGTTCTTTGAAGAAGGCGAAGCCGCTCCGTCCGATGAGCGCGATATCATCGTTCGACGGGACAAGCGGCGGCGGTTGCATTTCACCGGCAGCGGTCTTGATGAAGAGCTATTGTCGCCGAATTTGAGCGGCCCCTTCGAAATGATCATCACTACCTATCCGCCCGGGGTCGCCAGCGGCGTGTCGGCCTACAGTCGACCTACGGATCAGGCCGGGCTCGTATTGGCTGGAGAATTGATCCTGGAACACGAACAGAAATCATATGAATTGAAGGCTGGCGACAGTTTTCAGTTTTCCGGGTGGGATGCCCATCGGTCTTATAACCCGGGAACCATCGAGACCAAGGTTCTATGGGTCATTTCACCGCCTACATACTGACATTTTAAATCATCGTCCATTAGCACGGACTACGGAAACAGGGGCTAACATGACTAAGAGTTTACCAAACCAAGCGGAAGTGGTGATTGTTGGCGGCGGCGTAATCGGATGTTCGATTGCATATCATCTGACCAAGATCGGCATTACCGATGTTGTCTTGCTTGAGCGCAAACAGTTGACGTCGGGGACAACGTGGCATGCCGCCGGCTTGATCGGTCAACTGCGCGACTCTCAGAATATGACCAAGTTGGCGAAATACACGGCTGAGCTTTATCTCGACCTGGAAGAGGAAACCGGCCAGGCCACGGGTTATAAAGTGAACGGTTCATTGTCGCTGGCGACCACTGCTGGGCGCATGGAAGACATGGTGCGCCGCGCCGATATGGCCAAGGTTTTCGGCCTTCAGGTCGATGTGTTGGGGCCGGATGGATGCAAAGATCATTATCCGTTGATCCGCACCGACGATCTGGTTGGCGGTATATTCATTCCGTCCGATGGCCAGGCTGATCCGGTCAGTATTACCCAAGCCCTTGCCAAGGGCGCGCGCAACGGCGGCACCAAGATTTTTGAGAACACTGCGGTAACCGGCGTGACCGTCGAGGATGGGCGTGCCGTCGGTGTCACCACGGAAGCGGGAGAAATTTCCGCTAAGCACATCGTACTCGCTTGCGGCATGTGGACGCGCTTTTTGGGCGCGACCATCGGCGTGCACGTGCCACTGCATGCGTGTGAGCATTTCTACATCGTCACCGAGCCTTTCGAGGGCGTCACGCCCGATCTCCCGGTCATGCGCGACTACGATGCCTGGGCTTACTACAAGGAAGACGCCGGCAAAATTCTGCTCGGCGCCTTCGAGCCGGTGGCCAAGCCCTGGGGCATGGAAGGCATATCTGAAGATTTCTGCTTCGATCAGTTGCCAGATGATTTCGATCATTTCGAGCCCGTTCTCGTGAAAGCCATAGAGCGCATGCCGGCACTGGAGACGGCGGGTATTCAGACTTTCTTCTGCGGCCCTGAAAGTTTCACCCCCGATGATCGCTATCACCTGGGCCCGGTACCGGAGGTGGAGAATGTCTTCGTTGCGGCCGGGCTCAATTCGATCGGTATTCAGTCTGCCGGCGGCATCGGTAAGGTTTTGGCGGATTGGATCAGGGACGGTCTTCCACCCATGGATCTGGTCGGCGTCGATATTCGCCGCAATATGCCGTTCCAATCGGGTGGCAAGTATCTACACGACCGTGTCAAAGAGACGCTCGGCCTGCTCTATGCAGTGCATTGGCCGTTTTATCAGTACAAAACTTCGCGCGGTGTCCGACGCACGCCTCTGCACGATAAACACGCTCAGGCCGGTGCCTGCTTTGGAGAGACCGCCGGATGGGAACGGCCAAATTGGTATGCCCCCAAAGGCGTCGAGCCGGTCTATGAGTACAGTTACACCCGCCAAAACTGGTTTGAACACTCCGCCGCAGAACACATGGCGGTCCGTGAAGGTGTTGGTTTGATCGACATGACGTCGTTCGCCAAATTTCGATTGCAGGGTCGCGACGCAGAGGCGGTGCTGAGCCAAGTGTGCGCCAACGAAGTCGCCGTGCCGCCGGGACGTGTCGTCTACACCCAGTGGCTCAATGAGCGCGGCGGCATCGAGGCTGATTTGACGGTGACGCGGTTGGCTGAAGACGATTATATGGTTGTGACATCGGGCGGCTCGCAGGTGCGCGATTTCCACTGGTTGCAAAGCCATATCCCCGATGATGCCAACGCCATCGCAACCGATGTCACGTCGGGCTATGCCGTGTTGGCGGTCATGGGGCCGAAGGCGCGAGACTTTTTGCAAACGCTGACGCCAGATGATCTTTCCAACGATGCATTCCCATTTGCCTCCAGCCGCGAGATCGAATTGGGTTACGCGCAGGTGCGGGCCTCGCGGATCACTTATGTCGGAGAACTCGGATGGGAGCTCTATGTGCCCAGCGAATTCGCGGGTGGTGTTTATGAAACCCTCGTCGAAGGCGGGGTTGGATTTGGGCTTCGCCATGTCGGGATGCATGCTGTCAATTCACTCCGCATGGAGAAAGCCTACCGACATTGGGGGCATGACATCACCAATGAGGAAACGCCGTTGGAATCAGGCCTTGGATTCGCCGTTGCGTGGGACAAAGCGGGCGGTTTCATCGGCCGTGACGCCCTAGTGCGCCAGCGCTCGGCCGGCATTTCCCAGCGGTTGGTGCAGTTTATTCTAACCGATCCGGAACCGCTGCTGTACCACAACGAACCCGTCTACCGTGACGGTGAGATCGTCGGATACATCACGTCGGGGATGTACGGCCATGCCCTGGGTGGCGCGGTGGGCCTGGGATACGTTAAGTTTCCCGATGGTGCCGACGCGGATTTCGTCAACACCGGAAAGTTCGAAATTGAGGTCGTTGGGGTCAAGTATCCAGCCCAGGCCTCCTTGCGACCCCTCTATGACCCGAAGAACGCGCGCATACGTGCCTAGGCACCAGGAGAATTTTCCTTTGGTGTCGAGCGCCGGGTGATTTATGATCTAAAAAACAATATTCATTTGGGGGAGGGGCGCGCTATCGGAAAGGAGAAACGCCGACGTGCCGTCTGAGATACCACTGGATCAAGCCGGTTCGGCAGAAGATTTGTTGTTGCGCCTGCACGCTATGGCGTCGCCGCCGATTGGGGTGAATGCCCTGCTCATCGTATCGTTGAGCATGCTGCCGTTGAACAATGCGCCTGAAGAGTTCTGGGCCGATTTCCGTCGCGCACTAGTCGAGTTTCGAGATCGTCACAACGTGGAAGTTTTCGAACTTGCGTATGCTGAGCGTGGCTTCCTGGCGAAGTTGGACGAGTATAACTTGGTGCGCATCAATTCGGACCTGAAGGTCACGTTGCTGCGCCTGATCCAAGAGTACTTCCCGGAAAACTTCGGCATGGTCGATCAAACCCGTTTGGTGGCGATCTTTGATCTGCGCCAAAAGATGGCCACTGCCATCAAGATCATGGAGCGTTTGGTCGATGCCGGGGATAAGCCTGCTCAGGAGCAATCCCAGGCCTTGCGCCGCTTGCAAGAAGAAGACATCGCCCTGGTTGTCGGTGTGAATGAGCAATTGGGACCGGAACAGTTCGCCAAGGTTTTCATCCGCCACCAAAAAATTGCCGCCATCAAACCCGGCCAGGCGCCGCAGCAGGTCATGCATGAATACTTCGTCGGCATGGATATGTTGAAAAAGCACGTGTTCAAAAAAGTCGAATTGCGCGGCTCAGGCAATCTGTTCAATCAATTGACCCTGACGCTCGACAAGTTGTTGGTCGAGGCTTACGACGCGGTCAATCCATCCGGCGCCAAGTGTTCCATCAACCTCAACGTGGAAAGCGTTTTCACCAAGGCATTCCAGGACTTCATGGGCGACGACGACTATTCGGTGTTTGCGAATCTCGTATTCGAGTTCCGGCAAGCCAATATCCTGCAGCATTTTGATGAGTTTGGCGTTGCCGCTGAACTAATCCGCTCGCGCGGCGGTACAATTGCCGTCGATGCTGTTTTTCCTGAAACCGTCGGCGTGGTGAACTTGTCCAGGCTCAACGCCAACATTGCCAAGATTTTTTGGCGCAATGGCGCAGAATCGGTGCTGCCGCAGTTCCGCGACGAGATTGCCGCCATGCAGGCAGCCGGCACGGTGGTGGTGCTAGCACGTCTCGACGATGAATTGGGTCTACAGGTGGCCCATGACCTGGGTATCCAGATGTTCCAGGGATTTTATGTCGATGATTTGTTGGCCGCGCAGGCCAAAGCTGGCTAACAAAACGGCTCGCCAGCGTGTTTAAGACGTCTTCTCTACTGGAAACAAAGCATCCAACCTTGCGAAGATGAGCGCCTTGCGCACGGTTTCGCTGGCGCCGGCCAAGCGAAACTCGCCCCCCAACCGGCGTGCATCGGCGAGCAGCCGCACGAGGCCCGCCAAGCCGGCACTGTCGATCCATGTTACGCGGCTCAAATCCAAGGCCAGTGCCTTTCCGCGTTGCAGGCCCGCGCGCGGTAGTGCTAGAGCATTTCCGAATTATTCTGGCGCATAGCCATCGGCGGCAAAGAAGTTTCGACATTCGTCCGGCTTGAACAACTCACAGACGGTTCCGGCAGCCTTCCATAGTTCGTCAACGCTTCGCGCTTTTAGGCGCTTCATATGTGCCTTGAACTTTGAGAAGGCCAATTCGATGGGGTTAAGGTCAGGTGAGTATGGGGGCAGGAACAAGAGCCATGCGCCGCGCTCCTCAATGGCCCGCCTCGCGTCGTCTCGTTTGTGCGCCGAGAGATTATCGAGGACAACCACATCGCCCTTTTTGAGGGTCGGCGCGAGTTGTGTTTGAATGTATTTTTCGAACGCATCAGCGTTCATGGCTCCTTCAATGACCCAGGGTGCCGTCAGGCCATCACAGCGCAACCCAGCAATAAACGTCATGGTTTTCCAATGACCGTGGGGAATGCTGGCGACCATCCGGCGGCCTCTGCGGCAGCGCCCCCTGAGGCGCGCCATTTTGGTGTTGATGCCGGTTTCATCGATGAACACGAGTTTGCTGATCTGGTCGGGATGCACCGCAAGCCATGCTTGGCGTTTGCGCCAGACAGTCCGGGCCGCTTGTACATCGGGGCGTTCTTGTTCACTGGCGTGTGCGGTTTTTTTTAAAGCTGATCCGCTGAGAGCGCAGCCAATCATCAATCGTCGATTTCGGTGCGCGAATAGCATGGACTTCCGACAAGCGCTGAGACAGTTCCTGCAAGGTCATATCGGGTGTCTCCTTAATCCAGCTCACGATCTCCTCGCCATAAGGATCGAGACGGCGCTTGCCGGGCCCGCGTTCTTTAGCAGCCACCGAGCCTTCTGTCTCATAAAGCTTGGCAAAGCGAATGGCTGAACTGGCACTCACATCAAAGTGCGCCGCAGCTTGCCGACACGACATTCCACTCGCAACTTTCTTCACCAAACGAATACGTAAATCTTGTGAAATCGTCATCGCCCAACCTCCCTTGCCATCCATTACGCAAAGGAATCACGAATAGTCTTAAAAAGGAATCAATCAATTGAACTTTCGACTCAATTAAGATCGGAAATGCTCTAG
>JABIPG010000014.1 GCA_018698795.1 Rhodospirillaceae bacterium | reverse complement strand
CGAGAGCGAAGCGTGGCCGAGAAGTTCCTGAATTGTCCTGAGATCACCGCCACCGGCCAATAGATGTGTCGCAAAACTGTGGCGCATGGCATGCGGGGTTGCGGTATCGGGCAAGCCTAAGGCGTGGCGCACCTGGCGCATCTGTTTTTGCGCCACGGCGGCATTCAGGCGTTTGCCGCGCGCGCCGACGAACAACGGATCTTCCGCGCCTAAGTCATGCGGACAGGCATCGACATAATCTTGCACCATTTTTGCCACCGCCGGCAGCACCGGCACGAT
Source organism: Rhodospirillaceae bacterium (assembly GCA_018698795.1). Taxonomy (GTDB): domain Bacteria; phylum Pseudomonadota; class Alphaproteobacteria; order Rhodospirillales; family Casp-alpha2; genus TMED8. Next base: position 2,303 of record JABIPG010000014.1, on the reverse strand, counting down.
GCGCTCTTTGCCGCCCTTGCCCAGTACCCGTAACGTACCGCTGGCGTCATGTGCAATCCCGGCCGATGTCGGCATTTGCTCTTGGTTCAACGACAACGCTTCACCGATTCGCAGGCCGCAGCCGTAGAGGACCGCCAGCAGCGCCTTGTCGCGTTTGCCGACCCAAGGTTCCGGCGCCAGATCCTCAATCGCATCGACCGCCTGCACGGCATCGTCTTCAGTCAGGGCACGCGGCACTGATTTCGGCACTTTCGGCGTGCGCAGCGTGTGGATGGCGGTATTGGCGGCAATGCCGCGCTTTTCCATGAAACGAAAAAACCCGCGCAACGTCGATACCGCCCTGGCCGTTGACGTGCGAGACAGGCCGCGGTTGTTACAGTTGGCTAAAAATCCCCGAAAATCACTGATTTTCAGTGATTCCAGATCATGCACACCCGGTGCAAACCCGAGCTGTCCGGCCAGAAACGACAAAAAACCGTTTAGGTCGTGACCATAGCCAATAATGGTATGTTCAGATGATCGTCTCTCGTGCCGCAGCCAGTCCCACCATTCGTCCATGGCAGCGCCCAGGCCGGGCTCGATGGGGGCGGGTGTCACGTTTCGCGGGCTCCCTCAGCTTCCATGATCCTGGCCAAACAGGCTTCCAGCACACGACTGAGAAAACTGATCAATTCCGTCCCCTGGCCGGGATCGAATGTGTCGTCACGCGCGCCCATGGCCAACAACCCTGTCGGCCAACCCGGTCCGGCGTGTATACGGGTCAGTGCGGCGGAGCGCACCAAACCGGCGGCAGCGGCGAACACCGTGCCATCGTCATTGATCTGGCGGTACAGCCGGACCTCCTGGTCGCCATCAAGTACACCATCGACAAACCCTGGCGGCAAGCGGCGCAGATCATTATCCATAAGGTGAGTATGTGGTTGGCTATCAACCTCAAACCCAAGCGCCACAGCATCAACGGCAAGCAGCAACGGCCAATCTTGGGTCACGACCCGAAGCACATCCTCCCAAGCCCGCGCACTGAGCACGCTGAGTACAGCGCCATGAATTCGGGTCTGGGTCGACATATTGGAGCGGCTGGTTTCGATCACATCTTGGGCGGCATCGCGCAATTCATCCATTTCCGATTCGCGTCGGGTGATCAGAAATTGCTGCATATCGACCACGCCATCACCCGACCAGCGCCCAGGCGCCGCCATGCCGGCCAGCACATCAGGGTGGGCCGCGAGGAAATCCGGATGGCGCTGCAAATAGTCCAACACCGCCGCCTCGTTAAGATCGTCGTCGTCTGCACCGCCAGTTTTATCATCTGCAGCTGTCGCCGGGTCGCCCGATTTGATCATGTTCGATTCCTTATTTGCGCACCAAGTCTCGCCACCTCAGCGAATCGCTCTATTATACCCGGATCGACCGGACACAAAGAAAAAACACGCACCTATGAGTCTTGCTCTATCAAACGATGAAATACCCGCGACGTCCGTCTTCAATGCCGGTGACTTAGTCTCCGTGCGCCTGCCATTGCCGTTAACCGAAGCCTATGACTACCGCGTGGCAGAAGGCTTAACGCTACAGCGTGGCGATTTCGTCCGGGTGCCGCTTGGTGGACGGCAATGCTCCGGGGTTATCTGGGGCCCGGGCGCCGGCGATATTGAGGCCAAACGCATCAAGAACGTGCTGCACCGCCATGACTGTCCACGCTTGAGCGAGGTTGGCATGAAGTTTGTCGAATGGGTGGCGGGCTATGCCATGCAGCCGACGGGGGCTGTCTTGAAAATGTCGATGAGCGTCGCTGACGCTCTCGAGCCGCCACAACCTTTGACCGGTTACATCCTTGCCAGTGACATACCCGATATCCGCATCACGCCGGCACGCGAGAAGGTCATGCGGGTGTTGGCTGACGGGCCGCCGCGAATAGCCGCCGAGCTCGCACGTGAGGCCGGCGTCACACCCGGCGTCATCAAGGGCATGGCCGAGACCGGCATTTTGCAGACCGTCTCGCTGCCGCCTGTCATCATGCCCGCCGCACCGGATCCCGATCACCCGGGCCCACAATTATCCAACGATCAAACAAGCGCCGCTGAACAATTGACCGACCATGCCAAAAGTGGCGGCTTCTCGGTCACCCTGCTGGACGGCGTGCCGGGGGCGGGCAAGACAGAGGTATATTTCCAGGCCGTAGCCGAGGCATTGCGCCGCGATAAACAAGTCTTGGTATTGCTGCCGGAAATCGCGCTCAGCGCCCAATGGATGGAACGGTTTCGAGCACGGTTCAACAACTTACCGGCCGAATGGCATTCGGATTT
>JABIPG010000203.1 GCA_018698795.1 Rhodospirillaceae bacterium | reverse complement strand
CCAAGGCGCGCGGCGCCACGTTGCGGTTGCGACGCGACAGCCCCGACGGTTCCGACGGTTCCGACGGTTCAGGGTCGAACGGCGGTTCGTCATGACCGGCCAACCCGATATCCAGGGGCCCCATATCCCCGTCATGGCAAACGAAGTGGTTGAGGCGCTGGCACCCCGTGACGGCGCCGTTTACGTAGATGCCACCTTCGGTGCCGGCGGCTATTCCCGCGCGCTGTTGGAGGCCGCCGATTGCACCGTGTGGGGGATTGACCGCGATCCCTTGGCGGTGGCGTTCGGGCGTGATCTTTCAAAATCCTACGAAGGCCGACTGACGGTGCTCAGTGGCCGCTACGGCGATATGCAGGCTTTGCTGGCCGATGTGGGTGTCGCGCAGATTGATGGCGTGGCCCTCGATTTGGGGGTCTCATCGATGCAGATCGACGATCCCAAGCGCGGCTTCTCGTTCCGTGCCGACGGGCCTTTGGATATGCGCATGAACAGCGCCGACAGTGATGCCCAGACCGCCGCCGACGTGGTCAACCGCATGGCCGAGCAAGAACTGGCCGACATCATTTATAAGTATGGTGAAGAGCGGGCATCGCGAAAAATCGCCAAGGCCATCGTGCAGTTGCGCGACAAAGCACCGATCCAAAGAACTGAAGAGCTGGCCAACCTGATCCGGCGCGTTGTGCGCCAATCGAAGGATGGTATCGATCCGGCCACGCGCACCTTCCAGGCGCTACGGATTTTCGTCAACGAAGAGCTGCTGGAACTTGAAAAAGGATTGCGCGCCGCTGAGGCCCTGTTGGCGCCTGGTGGGCGCATGGCTGTTGTGTCTTTCCACTCGCTCGAAGACCGGCAGGTGAAATTGTTTTTGCAAGAGCGTGCAGGTCAGGCGCCGCGCCCGTCTCGGCATATGCCCGACCTTGGGCAAACCATGGTGCCGACGTTTCGCTTGATCAAGCGCGGCACGGTGAAGCCAGGCTCACGCGAATGTTTTGATAATCCACGTGCGCGTTCGGCGCGGCTCCGTTGGGCGGAGCGCACGGACGCACCCGTCCCGGAAGCGGCGTAGGAGGCGGCCATGCGATCATCAACCCTCGCTATTGTCCTTGTCGCCGTCGCCATCGGCGTCGGGCTGTTTATGGTCAAGTACCGGGTGCAGGACCTGGAAGACCAGCTTGTCGATATCAATCGCGAGATCGCCCGCGACCGCGAAGCCATCCAGGTGTTGCGCGCCGAGTGGAGCCATTTGAACGAGCCCCAGCGTCTCCGCGCCCTGGCGGGCCGCCACTTGGGGATGGCGCCGGTTGTCGTCGGGCAAGTCGCCAGCCGCTCAGGCTTCGATGCCCAAATTCCCGTCCGGCCAGAAGTGCCGGAAATATCATCTGCCGAAAACGGCACGATCGTCTCCAGAAAGGAGCCATCTCCATGAGCATCATGGGACAGCGCCTGGTCGCCAAACGGCGCCAGATGGAAGGCATGCGAAAGCAGGCTTTGGAAACCGGTCGCAACCGGCTTTTGGTTGCCGGCATGGTGATGACCATGGCATTTGCCGGCATTGCCGGACGATTGATCGACCTGGCCGTGATTGAAGGCGGGTATGAGCCACGTGTTGCCAAAGCGGTTGGCACTGGGCAATCGACAGTCGGGCGTTCCAACATCATTGACCGCAACGGCATGATCTTGGCGACCAGCCTGCCGACGGTGTCGTTATATGCGGACCCGGTCTCGGTTCTCGATCCGGCTGAGGCTGCGGTCAAGCTGGCCGAAGTTATGCCGGAACTCCAAGTCCCTGAACTGCAACGGAAACTTTCCGCCAAAGGGCGTTTCGTTTGGTTGGCGCGCAATCTGACACCCAAGCAACACCACCGCATCAATCGCTTAGGACTTCCCGGGGTCGGCTTTCACAACGGCGAACGGCGGGTTTATCCGCACGGCAATCTCGTATCACACGTTCTAGGCCTGACCGATGTGGATGGGCGCGGTGTCGCCGGGGTTGAAAACCAGTTCGACAGCGCACTTCGCGCCGGTGCCGGGCCGTTAAGGCTGTCCATAGATCTTCGCGTGCAGTCCGTGTTGCGCGACGAGTTGATGAATTCCATGCGAGAGTTCAAAGCCATTGGCGCGGCGGGCGTGGTGATGGATGTTTCCACCGGCGAGACGGTCGCCATGGTTTCCTTGCCTGACTACGACCCCAACGACGCGGACCGCATGTCGGCCAATGCGGCCTTCAATCGCGCCGCCAAAGGCGTCTACGAAATGGGCTCTACGTTCAAGCTGTTTACAGCCGCCATGGCTTTGGATTCAGGCGTTGTCGATGTCACCGACGGCTACGATGCCTCGAAGCCGATCCGCGTCGCACGGTTCACGATTTCCGATTATCACGCTAAAAACCGCTGGCTGTCGGTGCCCGAAATCGTTCTGCATTCTTCCAACATCGGCGCTGCGAAAATGGCCATGGATGTCGGCACCAAGGGTCAGCAGGCGTACCTGGAAAAATTCGGCCTAATGAAACCGGCGGGCTTGGAGCTCCCGGAGGTTGGCTCGCCCTTGCTGCCCAGCACGTGGCGGCCCATCAACACCATGACCATTTCCTACGGCCATGGCATCTCGGTCAGTCCCGTGCAGTTGGTATCGGGTATCAGTGCGTTGGTGAACGGTGGGCTCTATCGCACCCCCACATT
>JABIPG010000015.1 GCA_018698795.1 Rhodospirillaceae bacterium | reverse complement strand
GGCACGGCACATGTGAAAGATGGGATGTTCAGACATGGCCAGAAGCTAACGCAACAACCCATCCAAGAACAAGCTCAATGGAAGGCTGCAAGCAATTTCCGTGCGGTGGCAGCGTCGGGCGGTCGTGCATCCGGGTTCGGGGCGCGATATTGATCGACCAATGCGCCCAATCCTTTCGGGCAACCTTTCACAGCGCCTTCGGGAAATGGTTCACCATTTTCGGGCAACCGCCCCACCAACATACGAAATGCCAGGACCCCGGCAGCAAATATATCGGCCCGCGGATCGACGCCGGCAGAATCATTTGCTTGCTCGGGGCTCATGTAATTGGGAGTGCCGATCCACTTTCCGGCCTCGACATCTGCGAGCCCGGGCACCTTGACCATGCCGAAATCACCCAGCTTGATGGCGCCGTTCTTCTTGGCGCTCAGAAACAAGTTTCCCGGCTTTACGTCGCGGTGCACAAGACCGAACTCGTGCAGTGCGGACAACGCACCAAAAACCTGATCCAGCACACGCACCGCCCGACCCGGCGCGATTGCATGGGGGCGGCGGCTGGGCGGCAAGCGGCGGCGGCGCTTGGGATCGGTGGCGTCAAACCCGATTTCGTATTTCAGTGTCGCGGGGTAGAACGGCATGACGATATAAGGCCGCCCGTCTTCAAGATGGTCATATTCCCGGATCGGCACCAGATGCGGGTGATCCATCCGTGCCATCACCTTGGCTTCGTGGAGGAAACGTCCACGTAGTTCCTCCGCGCCGGAGCTGGCGGCACCGTCTGCACCATTTTTCGGGCTGTATATTTTCACGCACACCCGCACATCAAGCACCGTGTCGCTGCAGACAAAAATATCCGAATAATCGGTCATATGAAGCGGCGCCACGACCTGGTACTTACCAATGCGGCTCATCATTACGCTCATGACTTTCGTGGGCCTGGTTTCGGCGGGCGCGCCACATAAACACCAAAACTGCCTTTCGCATAAGCTGGAACATCGGGGTAGGCGGCTGCCAATGCATCCCAATCATCGAACGCGCCGATTTCGTTGATCAAGGTGATGATCCCATCAATAGATGGCCCCGAGCGCGACCCCATGGCAATTTTCAACACCCCCGCCCGGCTGTCCAATTCCCGGATTTGCACCAGTGGCCGGATGACCTCAAACCGGTGCCCGCGAAACCCAAAGCTGGACGCCAGATCGAAGCACAAACCCCGCTCTCGCGCCTCATGCACGATGATCGCCACCAATTTTCCCAACCGACCGACAGAATCGCCCGCCACATGCGCCACCACAAACGGAGATTCCGCCCAATCCAACATTGCTTGATCCGCTAGCGCCGGATGGTTGATCCGTGAAAACACGCCACCCGTAAGCTCGATCGCGCCGGCTAGTTTTTTGTTGTTCTCGAACACCCGGCCCGCATGGGCGGCGAACAGCGCGAGATCCAAGAACCATGGCGCCTCCAGCACCGCTGTTTGATTGACCGTCAGCGCGCCACCGGTAATGGCGCGGTTGACGTTCAGCCGCTCGTTCAAGCGCTCAAAATAGATCGGCGATGCGTCGCCTTTGGGGACAAACACATTGACGATACCAACATTGGAAAGCTCCAGCCCTTGCTGGTCCAACTTCAACCCCGACCTGATAAAAGCCACCATCCAGGGCAAATCATCGCCAAAGGCCGAAAGCAAATGGTCCATGGTGAAGGTATCCGCCGTCAACGACGTGTCGACGATGACCAGACGCGGTCTGTTTTCCCCCGCCTGCCGCCACGCCTTGGCGAAACCGTCGAGATCGAACACCGTCATATCCCAATCATAGGCGACAGGTTCAATGACCAGCACATCGGTCTTTCCGTCGGTCACACGTTGCTCGAGCTGTTCGGTGGACGTCAGATATTCGACCTTCATGACCGCGTCGTGCACGGTGTCGAGCAGCCGCCACGTCTCGAAATAGCCGCCGAACATATCGAGTTGCACCGGATGGTCCGGCGTCGGGCCCTTTAGGCGCGCGCAGCACACCTGCACCAGGGTCGCGATGGCCGACATGCCGCTGGAAAACAGCTTACAACACCCGTGCCAGCCCTCAGGCGGCGGCATTGCCCGAAAGCCCCGCAGTTCCAACGATTCCGGGCGGCTAGAGCGTTCGTAGTCGAATTGAAATTTTTTCCCCGACGGCATCGCCTTCGGCTGTTCATGCAGCGGCGACATGAGATAGCCGCTGGAGACTTGGTGCGCGATTGAAAGCCAATCGGCACGAAGTGCCAGGGCGAGATCGTCTAGGGCGCGCTCGCCAACTGGAGTATTGAAATCGATGTGATCGCTCAAAGCAGCGGCTTTCTCACGCCAGCTCAGCAGCGAGCCTGCGCCATCGGGCAGCATCTCTTCAATGGCGGCGGCCAATTGGGTCAACGCATGGATTTCATCAGCGCCGGTGGTGTTATGTGTTTGCGCCTGCATTGTCACGAATCGCCAGCTTATCTACACTTCACTCTGGAACATGATAATGCCAGATGAGTTCAGCCATGACACGTCCCGACAACGCCATAAATCGCATTGACGACGAAATCGATACCCCGGCGTTGGTCTGGGATATGGATGTTCTTGACGCCAGATTGGCCGCGCTTCGCCGGTTTTCCGACACCCACGCGTGCCGCTTATATTATTCCGTCAAGGCATCCGCCGTTGCTGTGGTTCTTGATCATATCGCGGCGGGCGTGGATGGGTTTTCCTGCAGTTCTCCGTTCGAAGCCAGATTGTCGCGCCAAGTCCTTGGCAACAAAGGCGTGATCAGCCTGACAAGCCCAGCCCTGACCCCGGCGCAATGCGATGCGATCAACGAGACCTGCGATCACATCTCCTTTAACTCGCTCGGCCAAATGAAACACCTTGGCCCGGCGCTGAAACCCAATGTCGCGCAAGGCCTTCGGATCAACCCGGGACTCTCAATTGTTGATGACCCCAGATACGACCCGAGCCGTGAGAATTCCAAGCTGGGCATCCCGATCAACAGCTTAGTCAAGGCTCACTCTGCCCGCCCTGATGACTTCGTCAACATTTCCGGCCTCCATATTCACACCGCCTGTGGCAATCGTTCGTTTAAAGGGTTGACCCAGACGATCGAGCTTATCGAAGCGGAAATTCCGGCCCTCCTGCACCGAGCGCGTTGGTTCAATCTGGGCGGCGGTTACGCTTTTGATAAAATTTTAAAAACCAAGGCGTTTGACGATACGGTTTCGCGGCTACGCGACGTTTACGGATTGGACGTCATTCTCGAGCCCGGCACGGCCATGGTGCAGAACGCTGCGCGCATGGTTTCCACAGTGGTTGATATCTTCGAGAGCGGCACAGCCACTCATGCCGTCCTGGATACCAGCGTCAATCACATGCCCGAGGTGTTCGCCTATCAGTTCCAGCCGCCGGTGAAGGGCGCGCGCCGAGATGCCCCACATACCTACACGTTGGCCGGCGCGACCTGTCTGGCCGGAGATATCTTCGGCACCTACAGTTTCGATCAGCCGCTCGAAGTCGGCCAACGCCTCGTCATTGAGAAAACCGGCGCTTACACCCATGGCCAATCTCATTGGTTCAACGGCATCAACCTGCCGACGGTCTACAGTCATTCAGGCGCGGGCGGATTGAAGCTTGAGCGCGCGTTCACGTTCGAGGATTTCGCCTCGCGCTGTGGGGTGCATCGATAGCGGCTCCGGCAAAAACCGGCTCGCCCGCCAACCAGCGCGCGACAACATCGTCACCGGCGAGCACGATGTGCAGCGCCGAAATCAACTCCAACACTGCTGCATCCCGACCTTCGCGGATGGAAACTCGGTTCAAAGCGCGCCTCGCTTCCACGAAGGCTTTGTAGCGCCTGCCATTGATCGGGATTGCCTGGATATCGTAATTGCTACGCGCTTGCTCACAGACACGCGCATCCGCCGACATATACCCCTGACAATCGAACGGGCGCACCTCATAGGCGGTGCATCTTCCATTCGCCAGCAACGGGCATGCAATATGGGCGGCGGCGAATTTCTCCTCAGACAACCCTCGGCTCTCGCTCAAGGTCAGTTCGACCCGGTCGCGCAACCGGGTTTTCTCTGATGCATCGAGGAATTGATCCAACCACCATGCCAAAGCCATCACCTCAAGCGGTGAGGTATCGACCCGCAGGTGGCAACAGTGATCGCACCCGGCGGCGCAGGCCATTGGCGGCTCATCCAGTGAGGGGCGCAACTCGCCCGCATGTTCGACGGCCCGCGCTCGGACCTCCGATACAAGCGCCGAAATCTCTGCGCCGTTCTGCACATGCGCAAGCCGCGCCGCCAAAAAATCAGCGAGCGCGGCTCCAAAGGGTTTGCGTCTCGGCGTCACCCGGTTATCTCAAATCGAAATCCGTCCTTACCATTCGAGTTTCTCGACACCGTCGAAGGTAAGCTCGGAGCCATCGTCGAGGGTAATGACACCCGAGGCCTCGGCATCGAACTCGATTCCGCTTTCGGTCTCGGTGTAGCCGACGCCTTCATCGACCTGCAGGGCCCAGCCTGCGTCTCCGCCAGGGCCGCCATCGACACTGTCGAGTTGCACGGTATCGGACCAGCCATCACCGCCGTGGAAGTAATCCGCGCCATCACCGGCCCCGAAGATGAACAAGTCATCGCCTTGGCCGCCCATGACATCGTCGTTACCGGCGCCACTATCGATCACATCATCACCAGCGCCGCCCTCGATCTGATCGTTGCCGTCACCGCCATCGATGGTGTCGTCACCGTCGCCGCCCAGGACGATATCGTCACCGCCGCCGGCCGATATCTGGTCATCACCCTCCATACCGGAGATTACGTCGTCTCCAGCGGTGCCAGTAATAGTATCGCCACTGTCGGTGCCGACGGTACCGGCATCGAAGCCGTCATCACCGGTATCGACCTGTACCGATTCGGTCACTGTCCGGGTATCGCCGCCGGCATCGGTCGCGGTCGCATTGACCGACAGCAGGAAGTCGTCCGCACCTTCTGGTACGGTCATGGTCAAGCCGTCCAAATCGCCCGCATCCAGCGTCCAGGTGCCGTCACCGTTGTCGGTGCCAGCGCTCAGCACGGCATCATCCGGCAGGCCTTCAAGTGTGATCGACAGGCTTTCCGAACCGTCCGTATCGGTCAGATTGGCCGCGATATCGAGCGGATATTCGAGCGACGCTTCGCCGCCGTCAGCATCCATGACATCTTCAACGCCATCACTGTACAGGTCTTGTATCTGATCGGCGGTCAATTGCTGGTCATAGATCGCAATATCATCCATATGACCATCGAAGAAGTCGCTCATGTTGTCGGCGGTATCGTCACTACTCGACCACTGATTGGCGCCGAAGGTCCAGGGGTTTTCATTGCCTTCCAGGCCTTCCGTCCAATCCGGATCAGACGCCACCAATTCACCGTTCAGATAAACATTGGCGCCGTCTTCGCCCCAGGTCACGGTGACTTGGTTCCATTCGTCGGCGCTGACATCACCACCGGAAATGTCAGTCTGATCGTCATCGCTCTGCATGCGCATCCGCAATTGACCATCTTCGATAAACAGACCAAAGTGCCCGCCATCGTCGTTGCCCGACGAGTCGGATGACGCCAATGTGTAGCGATCGCTACCGCCGCTTCCACTGCCGGAGCCAACCTGATCGGCATTGAACCACATGGTCAGCGCGCCGCTTTCAGGCTTCAGAGAGTCAGAATGATCGACTTCGATATATTCCTCTTTGGAGCTCTTACCACCGCCCGAGAATTCCGCCGCACCATCGAATACGCCGGTTTCATCGTCAGTTTTCAAGGTGTTGATTGGCGTGCCGTCATTGTCGCCGACAGAATCTGTCAAGGTCTCGTTGCCAGAGTTCTCGTCCAACTGCCAGTAAGATACCGGCGTCGGTCCGCTGCCGCCGACTTCTGCGGGTGAGCCGAGATCGACGCTCAGCTCAGGGGCATCGGCAACGCCCGTGATATCGACATCCAATGAGCCGGAAACGGTGTTGGTATCTCCGCTACTGGTCTCGGTGGTGGTTACTGACACGCTGAGCGAGAAATCGTCACTTGAATCAGCCGGCGGCATGACGCTTAGGCCATCGAGGTCACCCAAATCCAGCGTCCAAGTGCCGTCACCATTGTCCGTGCCGGCGCTCAAAACGGCGCCGTCCGGCACGTCAGAGATGGTAATCGATAAGGTTTCTGAGCCATCGGCATCGCCGAGTTCAGCGTCGATCGAAAGGGCGATAGCGCCGTCCTCAAGGCCCGAGGCATTTTCAATAGCGACAATGGGCGCTTCGGCAACCAGATCTGGCGTTTCAACCGAAATGGTGGTTGAGGTCGTCGCCGTATCGCCGTCGTTCTCTGTCGCTGTCGCCGCGACCGTCAAATCGAAATCGCCTGTGCCATCAGGCACGGTCACCTCGAGATCGGCCAAGTCGCCCGCATCCAGCGTCCAGGTGCCGTCACCGTTATCCGTGCCGGCGCTCAAGCTCACGTCGTCGGGCACATCGCTGATGGTCACGGACAAAGTCTCGGACCCATCGGTATCGGTGAGTGCAGAGGTGACATCCAGATCGAAGGTCGTCTCACCCTCGCCACTCGCGTCGGGGTCGCCGGTCGTGGTCACAACCTCACCGACCTTGACGTAACCGTCGGGGTTGACGAGTTCAATGCTATGCGCACCATCAAATCCGCTGATTTCTGAGAAGTCCACTGTGGCGCTGACGCCGTATCCGGAGTCCAGACTAATGGTCTGCGAACCAACCTCATTACCGTTCTCATCATAAGCGGTAACGACCACTCCAGTTCCTCCCGATTGACCCAACTGCATGGACTGCAGATTGAAGCTGCCATCGTCATCGGCGGTGATTTCAATGGTACCTGTTGAGTAGCCAATGTCGCCGGAACTGTTGGCACCGCTGAAGTCCAGCGAGCCATCGGCTGAGATCGTCGAGGTCTCTGGGTCGGTTTCCGTGGAACCGCCTTCCGCATGAGTACCGTCGCCTAAATCGACGCTCAGCGTCGGCGTATCGGCAACACCAGTGACGTCCACATCCAACGTACCGGTGACGGTGTTGGTGTCGCCGCTGCCAGTTTCGGTGGTGGTCACGGATACACCCAGCGTGAAGTCGGTGTTGCTGTCATCAGCGGGCGTTACGCTCAGGCCGTCCAACTGCTCTTCCGTCACCGTCCAGGTACCGTCACCGTTGTCCGTACCGGCGCTAAGCTCGGCACCGTCGGGCACGTCGGTGATCGTGATAGACATCGTCTCGGAACCATCGGTATCAACCTGCGTGACATCGATATTGAGCGCGATGGCGCTGTCTTCCAACCCGGAGGCGTCAGTGGCGTCAATGGTCGCGCCGTCGGCGTCAGCGTCGGGCTCGACCACCGTTACTGTGGTGCTCACGGTATTGGTATCGCCGTCATCTTCTGTTG
>JABIPG010000016.1 GCA_018698795.1 Rhodospirillaceae bacterium | reverse complement strand
CAAGGTCATCATGCTGACCGGCGTTGATGAAACCGCCGTGGCCGAAAGCTGCATCACCGCCGGTGCCATCGATTACATTCAAAAAGGGCTGGGCGCGGATGCTTTCCGCAAAGGCTTGGAAAAAGCCATCCGAAGCCTTGACGCCTGATCAGTAATGCGGCGGCGGCTCTTCACCCGGTGCAGCACCCGGCCCGGTGGCGACCTCATCCTCCAGTGCGTGAAGTTGGTCTTCCAGGCCTTTGACGTCAGTACGCAAGGCATTGATCGCATCCCACTGTTTCAACACCATGTCGCTCAAGTCCTGGATGGCGCCGTCCTGGTGCGCGATATGGGCTTCCAAATCGTCCAGGCGGGAATTGTCATCGGCGGCATCATCCATTGTTTTGAACTTTCCTGATGTTGTGACATATCAATGTATTCATTGCCTCGATTATGGTATTATAAACCCTAGAAAACGGTGTGAAAACCGAACGCCGTCCAAACGAGGGAATGAAGTCAGGAGGCGGCCATGAAATCGTATGATATTTCTGGCCTGAACGTGCTGGTGTTGGAGAAACACCTGCTCATCCGCAACCTTCTAACCGAGGTTTTTCGGGAATTCGGCGTGCCCAGCGTGCATTCCACACCCGAACCGAAAAAGGCCTGGAAGATTTTCGAATCGTTTCCCGTCGATATTGTCTTTTGCGACTGGTGCGCCGAGCTTGACGGGTTGGCATTCCTGAGCCGGATTCGACGCGACCCCGAAACCATGAACGCCTATGCGCCGGTGGTCATCCTGACAGCCAACACTGAACTGCGCCATGTCTGCGAGGCCCGGGATGCCGGCATGACGGAATTTCTGGCCAAGCCGGTCTCCGCCCAAGCGATTTACGAGCGTATCGTGGCGGTGATCGAATCAGATAGGTTCTTCATCAACAGCGGGGAGTTCTTCGGCCCCGACCGGCGCCGCCATCACGCTGATCATCACGATGGCAAAGAGCGCCGCGCGCGTACGACCTAGTGCCGCGCAGCGACGCGACGTCGCTCCTCTACGCCATGCATGCGAGCAAGTTTTTGCGCAGCCGTCGGTCGCGCTTGAGATACCATTCGCGGCTCATGGCCTGGGTACGCGTGGAGAGCCGCTCGGCGTAAAGCAATCTCCATTGCCGCCCACGAGTCGAACGCGCGCCCGTGCCGGCATTGTGCCGTTGGAGACGTTGCTCCAAATCCGTCGTCCAGCCGACATACGTTCTGGGCCCGCCTTTGCCTAAGCTGCCGAGCACATAGACGAAACAGGCGTCAACGCTGTTCAATGGTCGGATGGTGCCAGAAACTTGTCGGCGAGGCCCGTGTCATAGGCAATGCCTTCGGCGCTGAGAACCACGGTCAACGGATCGGGCCGCCTGACCAGACCCTTTCGCGTAAGTGCCGTCCACACGGCTGGGTTGGAAAACCCGCTGGCGTCGCGGGCGGCGACCACGAACTTTCCGATATGGACATGATTGCCGTGTGGGTTCGGCAATTGCAGCAATGTCGCCTCGCCGGTCGCTTCATCGATGCGCGCGAGGTCTTCATCGGCAGCTAAAACTTGGCAAAGCGCCAGCGTGCGCAGTTGTAGTTTGTTGAGTTTCAGCGGGTTTTTCTTTGGTGGCATAGTGGTTTTTTCTCCCCCCGGCTATGGTGTGATGACCTAGTCCGGCGATAAGGTACAGCGATGCAGATGGCAAAGATAACCGGTTTTCACCGAGATGACGACGGCGATTGGGTCGCGGAACTCGATTGCGGCCACAACCGCCACGTCCGCCACCAACCGCCTTTCCAGGAACGCGATTGGGTACAGACTGAAGTCGGGCGTAACGCCAAACTCGGTGCAGATATCTCATGCGGGCTTTGTGAACAGGGCATTCCGCCGGATGCGCCAACTTAGATATTAAGCCAACTTAGCCAGATCCTCCAAGATCGGACAGTTGGGGCGGTCATCGCCGTGGCAGCGTTCGGTTAGGTGCTCAAGGGTACGCTTCATACTTTGCAACTCGTCGATACGGGCCTCGATTTGGTCGATATGATCAAGGGCGAGTTTTTTGACGTCGGCGCTGGCCCGGCCTTGATCGCGCCACAGCGTGAGCAGCGCCCTCACCTCTTCGAGCGAAAACCCCAAACCCCGGGCACGTTGCACGAAGCGTAACGTCGACACATCGCTCGGCCCATAGGCACGGTATCCGTTCGCTTGGCGTTCGGGTGCCGGTGTCAGGCCGATGCTTTCGTAGTAGCGAATGGTTTTGGCCGAGACGCCGGTTTCGCGGGCGACGGTACCGATATTCATGCGTGAGTCCCTTCAAACGATCTGAGGCGTAGTGAGTTGCTGACCACAAACAAACTGGAGATGCTCATGGCGCCGGCGGCCAGCATGGGGTTCAGCAAGAGGCCGAACGCAGGATACAACAACCCGGCGGCGACCGGAATGAGCGCAACGTTGTAGGCGTAGGCCCAAAAGAAGTTACCGTGAATGATCCTGAGCGTGCGGCGCGCCAGTTGGACGGCGTTCACAATGCCCCCCAAATTACCCGACATCAGGATCACCTCTCCGGCTTCGATGGCGATATCGGTGCCGGTACCAATCGCAATACCGACGTCGGCCTGGGCCAGAGCCGGGGCGTCATTGATGCCATCTCCAACGAATGCGACGACCTTTCCGGCATCCTGTAAGCGCTTGATCTCGTCGGCCTTCTCGCCGGGCAGAACTTCGGCTAACACGCGTTCAATCCCCGCCTGATCGGCAACAGCCTTCGCCGTGGCGGCGGAATCGCCGGTCAGCATGGCGGCTTCCAGGCCCATATCATGCAAGATCGCGATAATGTTCCGGCTGCTCGCTTTCAAAGCATCGCCGACGCCCGCTACGGCCACCAAATTACCATCGACGGCGATAAACACCATCGTCAGGGCCTGCGCTGTCATCTCCGCAATGATGGTGTTCGCGGCGACGGTATCGATGTCCAAACTCGTCATATGGCGTTCGGTGCCAATCGATATCTGCTGGCCTTCGCTGATGGCTGTGACCCCGTGGCCCGGATGAGCCGTGAAGTCAGAAACTTGCGCCGGTATCAGCCCTTTCGATTTGGCCGCGGCGATCAATGCCTGAGCGATCGGGTGTTCGCTTTTTTCCTCAACGCCGGCGACGAGTGCAAGGATCGCATCCTCACCCAATGTCGGGGCGAGGACGCGAAGGTCGCGCAGCTCGGGCCGGCCCTCGGTCAAGGTGCCGGTTTTATCCATGACTACGCTATCGACCCGGGCCAATTGTTCCAGCGCCGTGCCCCGCCGGATCAGGACACCAATCTCAGCGCCCCTGCCGGTGCCGGCCATAATCGCCGTCGGCGTCGCCAGCCCCATGGCGCACGGGCAAGCGATCAACAACACCGATACGGCGGTGACGAAGGCAAAGCCGAGCGCTGGATCGGGCCCGAATGCGAGCCAAGCGATGAATGTCAGGACGGATACCGCCATAACCGACGGCACAAACACGCCGGCGATGCGGTCAGCGATTTTTTGGATCTGCGGTTTGCCGGCCTGGGCGTCTTCGACCATTTGGATGATACGCGCCAGCACGGTGTCCGCGCCGATGCGGCTGATGGATATGGTCAGAGCGCCATTTCCGTTGACGGCGCCGCCGAT
>JABIPG010000017.1 GCA_018698795.1 Rhodospirillaceae bacterium | reverse complement strand
GGAAACTCACTGGCGTTGATCGCCTAAACTCACTGGCGTTGATCGCCTAAACTCACTGGCGTTGATCGCCTAAACTCACTGGCGTTGATCGCCTAAACTCACTGGCGTTGATCGCCTAAAGGGTACCGCCATGCATGGCCCCGCACTCAGACTAGCATTCATTTTGTTGTTTGCCGCGTTCATCGCCGGCGACAGTGCGCATGCTGGCGGTTCTAAAAAGAAAGATCCCAAAGACTGGGTGCAGCCCACCCACATTCAAATGCAGCCGATGATGCTGCGCGCTGGACACACGAACGTGCCGATCACGTTTTTTCTTGAAGCCGGCAAGCCCGAGCAGGTCGAGGATATCTGCAAGCATATGCCGCGTGTGCGCGACGCGGTGTTGTTGACGGTGTCGAGAAAGCCGATCACCGTCAGGAAAAACCGACTGGTGCTCAAAGGTCTTGATCGACGTATTTTCGGGCCCGTCAACCGGGCTGTCGGGCGTAAATTCGTGCGCAAGATTTTTGTTGCCAAGGGTGCTGTTCGCATGGGCACCGGCAAGATCAAGCAACGCCCCTTTGCCGTCATCGGGGACTGCGTCAACATCCTGCGCTCATCACGCGAACGCGAACAAGCAGCCCGGGCGGCGGCGAATAAGTAGACTTTAGTGGCGTGGCGTTTCGGGCGCTCGGGATTTCCAAACGCCGAGCGGGGGCATCGAATGCGGATGCAATCGTCGGAAATACGTTAAATCAGTAGACCGTTTCTATCTGCGTGCTCTTCGTGCATGGGGTTTTGATTTGTCCGGTTGTCGGGGCAAAGCTGTAAATTGCAACGCGAAGCTGGAATGGCAGCTTCTAGCCGGAAGGAGAAGTCCTATTTGATTTAGCGAGTGATCGTTTTGAATCCTACAAAAACATGCGAATCTACCAGCTGCTACCAGTTTTTGATAAGCAAGCGCTCAAGCACTTAGGCCTTCGTTTGGCCGCATGGATGCCCAATGAGAAACGAGATTACTTTCACCCGACTGTCCAAGATTGAGCCGAGCGAAATCGCTTCTCATATGTCTGACCCACGTGTTGCGGAGCATATGCCTCTTTTGACCTTCGAATGGGACGAGGCTGCTGTGACCAAATTTGTCGTGGCAAAAGAAGCATACTGGCGCCGTGATGGGCTTGGACATTGGGCGATTTTATCGAACGGCGACTATGTCGGCTGGGGTGGTTTCCAAAAGGAGCGTGACGAATGGGACTACGGTTTGGTCCTAAAGCCGGCCTCCTTTGGACTAGGAATACGCATATCAAGAAAAGCAATCGAGTTCGCCTTCGCAGACAAGCGGATTCCCTTCGTAACTTTCCTACTGCCTCCGTCGCGCAAGAAACGCGGTGCTCTTGGTCGATTTGGAGCAAGGTTTGAGTGTGAAATAGAGTATGAAGGAGTGGCATTTCTCAAATATAGGCTCGAGACTGAGTGACAGCTTTGCTCAATTCGGATCAATATTCCTCTTTGGGTCAGAAGTGGCGGTCAGTGGTGGCCGGTTTTCACAGCCGCATTTGCACCGGTACCAGACCACACCGCCACGGCAATCACGCATCAACAATCCTCGCCGGAAATGCCCGACCTTGATTATGTCATTTTTTGCAGGGGAAAGCCTCGATTAGGGCGAGGTGGATCAGGGTTGGCGCAGGCTGATGGCGCTTTGCAGGAATGTCGCGCAGATAATTTTTACGATATCAAATATTTGCGTTCCGTTGGCACCTTCAGGAACACGATGGAGCTTCTTAACAAGGTCATAAGCTGTGACCTGCACCGATCCGCCCTTGCCCCCACACTCAGAACACCGCGCCCGCTTGCCAATCTCGGGCAATTCCATCTTGGGACCGTAACGCCCTGGTAAGGCAGTCAACGTTAGGCTCACGGAAGCGTTGGCAAAAATGCTTCTATAACAGGTTCATCAGGAGAGTTTTTCGAAAATTTTCATCAGCACTGGCAGGGCTACCGGTTTTTCAATCACACCGATAATATTGACGCCGTGCACGCCAGCCATGCTTTCGGCCACCGCCAGCGTTTGAGAGTCTGCGCTACTAGCAAGAACAATTGCGCCCTCATACCCACTCCCTGCCAAAGAACGTAACAACTCGGGCCCCCCCATAACCGGCATTTTTATATCCACCAGCATCACATCAGGTGGGTTACCCATCGCATCTATCTTTTCGAGGGCGTCTATGCCGTTCTCTGCTGTTTCAACAATACTGGCACCAAGAGATTTGAGTATCCGGACCAACGATTTCTGGGTGAATACCTCGTCATCAACCACCAGAAATGATCGTTGTGACAAATCGGATGCTGATTGATCTGACATGGGATAGCCACCTGTTTGAATGGTAGGACAATACGAATATGCGGTGTTAGAATACCCACCGCTTCGCCAAAAGTAACACCTAAAAGCTTGCGTACGATGATGGCGGCATGGACACGAGCATTCGCATTTTTTTCACACCTGAGCGAACGGTTTTCCTTCTTGAAGAGACTTGCCCAGGTTTAAGCCGAAATGTCTGAGTTGGGTCATGAGCCGAAATTTTGCGATGTTCGGTGATGCGTCCGCTTACGATCAATGAGCCCATAAAATGCGGCAATGGCCCCAAATTCCCGATATAGGAATTTATTGACTTTTTTAAAATAACTGTTATTCTGCTTTCTGTATCATCGGTTTCCCATTTTCATGGCTGGTGACGGCGCGCTATTTGACATCGTGAATAGGATTGTGACTGGGACCGATGCTTGCTTGTGGCGAGATTGTTGGCCCGGTTTTGGGGAAATCAATGATGTCTGCACCATCAAGTGCGTTCTCGCCTGCTCGTGAACGACGGAAGGTGGAACAGGTGACGTGGGAGCGTTGATGACGCAGCGAGCCGTTATGCCCCCCGAAAAGGTAGAAAATCGAAATTGGGTTCGTTCCCCAGATTTTTTTACATTCCGAATGAAATCAATGGCTTCTAACCCCGGTTTTTTCGTTGTCACTCCCCTAATGGGTAGGGATACGCGCTGCAACCTTCGGGGGTGCTGCGTTCGACATTACGAAAGTCCTGTTGGATGTGCCGTGGCCCAAAATGAAAAAGCTGCCTAGATAGGCAGCTAAATCATTGAAACTCTTGGTGACCCCTACGGGACTCGAACCCGTGTTTCCGCCGTGAAAGGGCAGCGTCCTAGACCGCTAGACGAAGGGGCCATAGCGGGTGGTTGCGGACGGTGTGATATACGGGCACGTGCCGGTAATCAAGGGAAAAAGCGGAAAAAACATCACCCTGCCCGCTCAAGCTGCGATTCCCGCTTTTCCGCACCGCTTGTGGCCCGTAAAATCCGCGCAGTCATTCGTACAAATGCGGCGCAAATCAAGTGAGGAAAGTATGTTGCAAGGGAAAGTGCTGATTGCACAAGGTGGCGGCCCGACGGCGGTGATCAACCAGTCCTTGGTGGGCGCGGTGCAGGAAGCCAGGCGCTGGAACGCCGAAGGCATCTATGGTGCGTTACACGGTGTCAGCGGCATTATCAACGAGACAATGGTCGATCTCGGCCAGGAATCGGACGCCAACTTGGAACGCGTCGCGGCCACGCCCTGCTCTGCGTTGGGCTCGACCCGCGACAAGCCGGACCTCGCCTATTGCCAGGAGATTTTCAAGGTCCTACAGGCGCACGGCATCGGCACGTTTTTCTATATTGGCGGCAACGATTCGTCCGATACCTTGCGAATTCTCTCAGAAGAAGCCGTCAAAGCTAATTACGGGCTACGCTGCGTGCATATTCCGAAAACCATCGACAACGATTTGATGATCAACGACCACACGCCCGGCTTCCCGTCCGCTGCGCGCTTTGTCGCCTCGGCTTTTGCCGGCGTAAACTTAGATAACCGTGCGCTACCTGGCGTTTATGTGGGCGTGGTGATGGGGCGGCATGCGGGCTTCCTGACTGCTGCGTCGGCGCTGGCGCGCAAGTATCACGATGACGGCCCGCATTTGATTTACCTGCCCGAACGCAGCTTCGATATGGATACCTTTGCCACTGACGTCCAGGCGGCGTACGACAAGTTTGGCCGCTGTGTCATCGCCGTATCGGAAGGTGTGCACGACGTCGAAGGTACGCCCATTGTTACCAAGCTGGCGAAAGACGTTGAGCACGATGCGCATGGCAACGTGCAGCTATCGGGCACCGGCGCGCTGGCGGACCTGCTGACCGATGCAATCAAGGCGCAAACATCCATCAGCCGCGTGCGGGGCGATACCTTCGGCTATCTGCAGCGGTCATTCTTAGGCTGCGTGTCGGCAGTCGATCAGTTGGAAGCCCGCGAGGTTGGCATCAAGGCCGTGCAATACGCCGCCACCGCCGGACGCGACGGTAGCGTGACCATCCACCGTGTCGGCGACTATGCCGTGGAGTACCGTTTGACCGCGCTCGATGAAGTGGCGGGCAAAACTAAGGTCATGGACGACAGCTTGATCGCAGCCAGTGGCAACGACGTGACACCGGCCTTCATGGATTACGCGCGGCCCTTAGTCGGCAGCGACATGCCAGAAGCTTGCCGCCTAGAGGCGCCGGCGGTGGCGAAAGCCTGACGGTGCTGGCGCCAAGGTGAGACAAGCATCTTTGAGGCTCGCTACACCAGACCGGGCGGTCGAGGCTACGACCGTCGTACGAGCATCATCATTTTGGAGTTGGATTTTGACCATGGCGGCGATGCGCATGGCTTGAAATTCGGCTGGACGATGGAGAAGCCAGGTGAGAGCCGCCTGCGCGACGATAACACCTACACTTGTTGCCCGGGCAAAGGGTTGGTGGGTCTGGAAGGCAATTAACGTCAGGTGATGTCGACGTAGTCGAGCTGCACGCCGGCTTCTTGAAACATCTGCTCGGAGATTTCGCTCTGGGTCTTCCAGGGCTCCTTGCTTTTGTCGGGCATGGGGCTGATGACGCGGCTGATGCCGGCCTGGATGATGATCACGCCGCATCGTGCGCAAGGCGGCAGTGGCGTGACATACAAGTTGCAGCCCTCGGCTGCGGGGCCAGCGAAAAGCAGTGCATTTTGCTCGGCATGAACCACCATTTCGTATTTGATTTCGCGTTTTTCCAAGCGGTGTTCCAGATCTTCGACGCCGGCGGGAAAGCCGTTGAAACCCATAGACACAACGCGTTTGGTGTGTGGATTGGCGATCACCGCACCGACCTGGGTCGATGGGTCTTTCGACCACGTGGCGATGAAGCCGGCTAAATCCATAAACCGCTGGTCCCATTTATCGAGCATCTTCTACCCCTTTCTTGATCGCGGGCATTACCAAAGCGGCGCCGCATCGTCGATCATCAATTGCGCCGACGAGCGGCCCTGCCAGGTATTCACCCGGAGCCTGCCCGCCACATGCATAGGCCGGCCGTTGGCTTCCAGTAACGCTTGGCCCAAGGGCCGGTCGGTGCAGCGAAAACAAATGCCCGCCAATCGGCCACCGTCGGCGCTTTCCAGTGTACACCGGACATGGTTTTCGCCAACCCTGTCGGCATAGACGACATTCGCCGATGTCACCACGAAGCGCGGTTCCGCGTTACCGCTGCCGAAGGGTGAGAGCTGTTGTAGTTTTTCAGCCGTTTGCAGATCCGCGCCGGCCGTGGTCAGGCTGCCGTCGAGTTTCAGTGTCGGCACAATGCCGGCTTCGGCGATATGTGTGCCGATGCGCTCATTGAGGAAGGCGCGGAACGTATTCAGTCGATCGCAACGCACCGTAAATCCGGCCGCCATTTTGTGACCGCCGCCCTTCTCGATGATGCCGGCTTGGTGCGCGGCGATCACCGCCGCACCCAAATCAACCCCGGTGACGGAGCGCCCCGAACCTGTCGCGAGTGCTCCTTTGTCATCCATGGCCAACACGCAAGCGGGCCGATTGTAGCGATCTTTCAAGCGACTTGCGACAATACCAACCACGCCCGGGTGCCAGCCCTGGCCCGATACGAACGCGACGGCGCCCGCGGCATCGGGATCATCGGTCATCTGGTCCAATGCTTGATCAAGCACGGCTTGTTCGATGTCGCGGCGTTCGCGGTTGAGGGCATCGAGCCGGATGGCGATATCTTTGGCCTCTGCGTGATCGTTGGTGGCGAGCAAGCGGCTGCCTAAATCCGGCGTGCCGACGCGCCCACCGGCATTGACCCGCGGTCCCATGATGAAGCCTAGATGATAGGCGCCAGGTGTCTCGTCGACGCCGCCAACGTCAGCCAAAGCCGCAATGCCCGGATTGCCGCGCCCGGCCATGACCTTCAAGCCCTGGGTTACGAGCGCCCGGTTAAGGCCGCTCAATGGCACCACATCGCACACCGTGCCCAGCGCAACCAAGTCCAGCCATTGCATCAGGTTTGG
Organism: Rhodospirillaceae bacterium; assembly: GCA_018698795.1. Classification (GTDB taxonomy): domain Bacteria; phylum Pseudomonadota; class Alphaproteobacteria; order Rhodospirillales; family Casp-alpha2; genus TMED8. Next base: position 8,423 of record JABIPG010000017.1, on the reverse strand, counting down.
CTCTGAACGCTCACCGTACCAACCTTTGTCGCGGAGCACGCGGTTGATGGCGATGGCCAGCAAAAACGCCACGCCCACGGCCGCTAACCTCCCTTCCCCGCTTTCGTCATCAAGGCGGTTCGGGTTAACCACGGCGAAGGCCGACGGCAGCTTCGGTTCTGCTGTGTGGTGGTCGACGACGATGACGTCCAACCCCGCGGCCCCGGCTTCGGCGATGGGATCGAACGCAGCCGTGCCGCAATCCACAGTCAGCACAATGGAAACGCCATTTGCCGCCATTGCCAACAGCGCCGGCGTGTTGGGGCCGTAGCCTTCTTTCAGGCGGTCCGGAATATGGACCTGCCATTGGCCGCCGACGGCAGAGATGAAACGCCCCAGTAGCGCCGAGGAAGTTGCGCCGTCGACATCGTAGTCGCCGAAGATGCCGATTTTCTCGCTCTGTATGATAGCCGAGGCCACGCGTTCGGCTGCGCGATCCATGTCGCTTAGCTGGCTTGGGTTGGGCAGCAATTCACGTAGCGTGGGGTTGAGGAAGGCATTCGCGCCGTCCAGGGTTATATCCCGCCCGGCCATAACCCGGGCGACGATGTCGGGTATCATCAGGCGCTGCGCCATGGCCAGTGAAAGGCGGTCGTCGATACTGCGCATGAGCCAGCGCTTGCCCTCAAGCGAGTTGTCGATGCCCATGAACGCTGCCTCGGCGCCCGTGTCGTTTGCATCGGGGGGCGTGTCAGCCATCGATCCTGGTGAAGTCGTGGTGGCCTTCGATGAAGCGGAAAGTACCGGTGCGCGAACGCATCACCATGGAATGGGTAATGGCGCCGCCCGGGGATAATCTGACGCCTTTCAGCATCGGTCCTTCAGATACACCGGTGGCGGCGAAGGTGACATTGCCGCGTGCCATGTCTTCGGCACTGTATTTGTGCGTCGGGTCTTCAATACCGGTTTCACGAATTTTAGCGGCATCGTCGCCGTTGCGGACGATCAAACGGCCCTGCATGCGTGCACCAAAACAGCGCAGTGCCGCCGCGGCCAACACACCTTGCTGGGCGCCGCCGATACCGAGATAGACATCGACCGCATTGCCGGGTAATCCCGATGCAATCACGCCGCTGACGTCACCGTCCATAATCAAGCGTACGCGCGCGCCAGCGTCACGAACCTTGGCCAGAAGTTGGTTATGGCGCGGGCGATCCAGCATCACGACCATCAGGTCACTGATGCGCACGCCCTTGGCATCGGCCAGCGCCTTCAGGTTGTCAGCTGGCTCGTTGTCGAGATCAATGGCGCCTTCGGGCACGCCGGGCCCGACGGCGATCTTTTCCATGTAGATATCGGGCACAGTCAGGAAGCCGCCGTCCTCTGCCGTTGCCAAAACCGAAAGCGCATTGTAGCCGCCGCGCGCAATGATGCTTTTGCCTTCTAGTGGCACGGCAGCAACGTCCGCCTTGACGCCTTCACCCGTGCCGACCTTCTCACCGACAAACAGCTGCCCCGCATCGCCACTGGCGCCTTCGCCGATGCGCACGGTGCCATCGATAGTGAATGTATTGAGCGCTTGGTGCATAGCTGCTGTTGCGGCTTGATCGGTAGCGCGTTCATCACCGCCGCCCATAAATTTGGCCGCGGCTAAAGCGGCGGCTTCCGTGGCGCGGACGGCTTCGAGAGACAGATTTCTGTCGGGTGTCAGTTGAGGATTCATAAGCGTATGTTGGACCGATGAAAGCGCGGCATCAAGTCTTGTCGATGCTGCATTGCACGCAAGTCATTTCGGCAGCCAAGGCCGCGATGATCGCTCGCGCACGGTTTGCTGAAATGCTTTTAAAAGCGGGCCCGATCGGGGTTGTGCGCTGGCCCGCTCATAGCACGCTGTGATCGCGGGGAAGTTCTCGAAAATCTCGCTCAAATAACGCATGCCGTAACAGGCCCAGAAAGCAATCTGCATATCAGCGACGGTGAAGCGCTCGCCGAGATGCAACGGGCCGTTTTCGCTGAGATAGCCCTCGAGCACTGTCCAGCGTTCCCGTGCCTGATTGCAAGCCAGTTCGAACACGGCATCAGTGCCGTCATTTTCTGTGACGTAGCGCTCTGGGTAGAATATCCGCTTCATGGGTGGTTGAATGTCGCTGGTGAAGAAGAAAAACCAGCTCAAAAATCGTCCACGGTCGGCTTCGTCCGGCGCTGGCGCCAACACGCCGGGTGCGTGCTTGTCGGCGAGCCAAAGCATAATTGCCGCTGTCTCGTGCAGGGTCTCGCCTTCCGGCGTCACCAGCGCTGGTAGATAGCCGGCAGGATTGATGGCTAGAAACTCAGATTTTCGATGCTCATCTTTGCGGATATCGATTGTCTTCAGTTCGTAATCAAGCGCTAGTTCCTTCAGCATCATCTGAACGCCGATCGCGCGTGTGATCCCGCCGCCATAGAGGATATATGGCTGGTCGCTCATCCGCCGCCACGCAAATGGGCAGCTGACTGGTTGTACAGAATTGAATTGTTCTCAGCCGTTTGTTTATCAGGGCCTCGGTTTTGTTTGTCCTTATACAGATTGATCGCGTTTTGCACCGCCGGGCGCGCCTTGATGCGGCCTCGCCAGTCCGCAACATGCGGGAAATCATCAAGTGGCACCGTCAACGGCTTGGCGATGAATGCCCAGGGAAAAGCAATCATATCGCAGATGGTGTAGTCGCCGCCCAAAATGTAGTCGCGGTGCGCCAGGCGATTGTCGAGGACCGCCAGATTGCGCTCATATTCGCCCCGGTAACGTTTTTGACCGTAGTCTTGCTGGTCCTTGGGTGCGTAGTTGACGAAATGGCTGAGTTGGCCTGCTATTGGGCCTTGGTTGCCAACTTGCCAGAACAACCATTCCAGCGTTTCCTTGCGGCCCAACGGGTCTGTCGGCATGAAGTGCCCTGTCTTTTCGGCCAGATAAAACATGATGGCGCCCGATTCAAACACACTTACGGGATCGCCATCCACATCGTGATCCACGATGGCGGGCATCTTGGCGTTGGGGCTGATGGCCATGAACTCAGGCTTGAGCTGGTCGCCAGCGGCGAGCTTCAGCAAATGGGTTTCGTATTCCAGCCCGCATTCTTCGAGCATGATGGCGACTTTCCAGCCGTTCGGCGTCGGGGCGAAATAGAAATCAATCATGGCGTTTCCAAAAGACAATTGCGATCCAGATCAATAGACCCGTGCCTGCGGTGATGGCAAGCGCCGGGCGATGCAGGCCAAACGCGGTGGCGACAGACACCAGACACCAAAACGCCGGAATGATAGCCAGCCCCCAGTACCGCCAGCCGCGCCACATCAGTGCCAAGCCCAAGGAAGCGACAGCGGTCGGGTCGGGCGCCGTGCCGACTAGTCCCGTTGTCGGCCAAGCGTGACCCGTGATCAGTCCGATCAATGGATGGATAACAACGGCCAAGGCCAGCAACACCAAACCAGACCGATCTGTACCGTCACGGGCGGCAAGCACGAGTGCGATCCCTTGTATAATAAAGGCCCATCCGAAATAGGTGGCGGCCCAATTGAGCTGCGCATAGGGCTCTATCTGGAAAGCCCAGCCCGTCCAAATCCAACCTGCCGCCAGCAGGAGAGTGGCCCATCGCCCCTGCCCACGTAGCACCAACCATATGATCGCGAGACCAGCGGCAAACCCAATCCAGGGTAACGGTGCGATGGCCTCGTGATAGCGCACGAACAGTCGCGCGTAGGTCTCGGGCGAAAACAGGATGAAATCGGATAGTGAATAGGTGAAGATTTCCGGCATGTACGCCCGCGTTACAGCTCGTCGATGATTGCGGCTATTCGTTTGCGCAAATCGGCATCCGGTAAACGCCCCTCGCCGGCTTTCATGTTTTCCACCATGTGTTGGGCTTGGCTAGTGGCCGGGATGGCGGTTGTGATAGCGGGATGCGAGACGGCGAACTTGAGCAAAACCTGTGGCCAGCCCGTACAACCGATTTCCGATGCCCATGACGGCAGCGGGCTCGACGACACTTTGTCGATCAGCCAGGCGCGCTGGAACGGTCGGTTGGCGATGACGGCCAGGCCGTTGTCAGCGGCGGTGGGCAGTAGACGCCTTTCGGCGTCGCGATTGCCGGCGTTGTAGCTAAGTTGCACGAAATCCAATGGCTGGGTCTTGAGAATGTTTTCGAGGTCGTCATGCCGGCGACCATGCGAAGTGGTGATACCGATGTAGCGGATCAATCCCGCCGCCTTCATTTCCAACAGGGTTTTGATGTGGCCGCGCCAGCCGATCAGATTGTGAATTTGATAGAGATCGAGTTTGCCGAGGCCCCAGAGTTTTCGCGAGTCGTCGAACTGCTCTCGTCCCTCGTCTTGTGAGGAAGTCCAGACCTTGGTGGCGGAAAACAGTCTGTTGCCGGGCTTCAATTGCCCGAGGCCGTGGCCGATGACCTCTTCCGATGATCCGTACATGGGTGACGAATCGATCATGCCGCCGCCGGCTGCAAAAAACGCACGCAGAACTTCGGTTCGCGCGGTGCGGGCTTGCGCGTCATCTCCGACGTTGAATGTGATTGAAGACCCCATGCCGATGACGCCGATGCGTTCGCCGGTTTTTGGGATCGATTTGGTGATCCTGGATCCCGCTGAGAGCGCAACCCGTGGGCGTGTCATCATTGCGGCGGCAGCGGAAGCGATGAAAGTACGACGTTTTATCATGGATTTAGTATTCAGGTTTCGGCGAGAAACGCCAATAACAATCGAGCGACCTCGTCGGGTTGCTCTTGCTGCACCCAATGCCCGGCGCCGTCGATTAGGTGGCAAGAATGGAAATCGGTACACGCACTATTTTGCATGGCTTCCAGTGCGCCCGGGTTTTGGTAAACCCCCCAGTCGCTTTTGCCGGAGATGAAGCACGCAGGCACATCGATGGAGCAACCGGCGAAAACTTGCTGTTCGCGAGTAAAGGCCTCGACGAAGCGGCCTCGGTACCAATTCAATCCGCCTTGAAAGCCCGTGCGTCCAAAAGTATCTGCATAGACCCGGAGTTCTTCGTCGGGCAGCCAAGTGCAGGCGGCAATTTCATCGGGTGTCGGCATCTCGGCGGCGGCGGTCTCCGCCATGCCCTGGTCCAATTCCATGACATAGTAGGTTGGCAATTTGGCCAATTCATCGGCGCTCCATGATCCCAATTGGTACGGTGTATTGCCGGCCCAATCGGCGCTTTTGTAGTGATAGTATGCACGCATGAAATCGTGCACGCCTTGACGGCAGCGCCACATATTGGTGTTGGCATCGCGCGTGGAATAGTAGCGGTGATAATGTTTACGCGGGCGTTCCAACGAAGCCAAACCGGCATCAATATTGACGATAGGCGCATCTGATTTCAGCGGCGGCGGCCCTGCGTAAGGCGCACTCATCAAAGCGACGGATTGGAATACGTCGGGCCTGATCAGTGCGCAATTTGCAGCGGCAAAGGAACCAAAATCGTGTCCAACCACACCTTCCACATGATCGATATCCATTGCTGCCAACAGGCCCAGCGTGTCGCGCACCAGGTTGAGAAACCGAAATTTGCCGAGATCGCCATCGTAGTCGCCATCCCAGCCGGTGGTCAGGCCATAGCCGCGCTGGTCGGGTGCAATGACATGGTAGCCGGCACTGGCCAGCTTCGGAATCACCTTGCGCCAACTGTAGGCCAGTTCGGGGAAGCCGTGTAACAATAGAACTGCGGGTTTATCTGCCTCTCCTGCTTCCAGGACATGCATGTTGAGGCCGTTGCCGTTGTCGATCATGCGTGAGCGGATGCCCGTCGGTAAACTGTCGCGATAGATGTTGTTGGTCATGTGGCTCCGTTTCGTGTGGCGATGTGTATGCGCGACGTATAGCCCATGGAAATCATGCCGGCATCATTGGTATGGTTTGCGGCTTGTTGGATCAATATCCGTTCCGCCTCAGCGTCGCCGTGTTTGTCAGTGAAGGGCTTAAGCTTGGAGCGCGACAGCATCAAACCGGCGAAAGTCTGTGGTGTCAGCAATTCCTCGCGGTGCATGAGATGCGAGGCGACATTGTCCACCCATTCCAATGCCGCTAATTCGTCGTCCTGGCCGCTGACGTTCCGCCCACGCCGATAGTTGCGGTCGTAGCCGGGCATCTCGCGCTCCATCAGGTTTTCGAATTGACCCAACAGGCCGTCACCATCCACATCGCGGTCGTTGTATACAATCGCCAGCACGCCGCCCGTCGCCAGCACGGTGCCGATGCCAGCGTAGAAAACAGGCCGATCAAACCAATGGATCGCCTGCGCCACAGTGACCAATCCGGCACTGGCCTGTTTCATTCCCAACGCTTCCGCTTGGCGGTCGATATAACTGATCCGCGAACTTGATGATTCCTTCGTCACGGCTTGTGTGCGCATGTCGGCGTTGGGTTCGATGCCGATCACTTGCCAGTCCGTAGACAGTGCGGATGCCAATTGCCGGGTGGAAATGCCGGTGCCGGCGCCGATATCAAGGGCCACGTGCGGCGCCGCCTCACCGACGGAGGAAGCGACTTGCTGCCAAAGTGCATCTGGATACGACGGACGGTGCCGGTCGTAGCCCTCGGCCAGTCCCGAAAACCGGGTCTCCGCCGTCAATTCGTTCACTTAGTGACCTCTTGCGCCATCCATTCAGCCAAGCCCGGTGCGATAGCATCCCAGCCCTGGTAGCCGAACGTGACCGCGGTGGCCTTTTCGTCTTTGACGGCAATGAGTGCCGGGAAGCCACGGATGCCGGCGTTTTGCGCGTACCAATAGTCAGCATGCGTTTCTTGTGTGGTTTCCGGGTCATCAAACGTTTCGCGGAATTCATCCGCGTCGAAACCGAACTCGGCGGCGATGGCCGCCAGTTCATCGGTTTCGGTGACGTCGCGGTTCTGGGTATAGAAGGCCTCATGCAGCGCACGCAGAAAAGCCAAGGCGCGGGTTTCATCCAGACGTCGGGCGGTGACCAGCGCGCGGCTGGCGGGATCAGTGTCATAGGTCCAGCCGCTGCGCTCAAAAAAGCTGAAATCGAACGGCTGGCCCGACATTTCCGTCACGTGTTCCCAGTGCTCACGGATTTCGGCTTTAGCGCGATCGTCCATCGGTTTGGTATTGCCAGGCCTAAGCCCGCCCATGAAAAGCTTAATCGGCAACGTATTGCCGTAAGCCTTCTCGATCTCAGTGGTCACCGGCGCGAACCCCCAGCACCACGAGCACATGGGGTCGGCGAAGTAGAGGAGATATCTGTCCATGGGCGCAGCCTAGCCGAATTCAATCGCAAAGGCATCCGTCGATTGACTTTTCGAGGGATCAAGGCATTTTCTCGGCCTCTCGAATTTCAATGCAACAAGGGGACGGTTCATGGCTGCCAATTCATCTAATTCAGAGACGATCGTACTGCACGCAGGGCATCGCAAGGATGCTTCCGGAAATTCCGTTGCCGTGCCGATCCATCAGACCACATCCTACCAGTTCGACAGTACGGAACACGCCGAAAACTTGTTCGCATTGAAGGAACTCGGGAATATCTACACACGCATCATGAACCCCACATGCGATGTGCTGGAACAGCGTATCGCCGCGCTGGAAGGCGGTGTCGCGGCGCTAGCGGTTGCGTCAGGTCAGGCGGCCTCGACCTATTCCGTCCTCAATCTCTGCCGTGCTGGTGATAATTTCGTTTGCTCCACCGATATCTATGGCGGGACATGGAATTTATTCGCCAACACGATCAAAGACATGGGCATTGAGTGCCGCTTCGTCGACCCGACCGACCCGGAGAATTTCCGCCGCGCCACGGACGACAAGACGCGCTGCTACTACGCCGAAACGCTGCCTAATCCAAAGCTAAATGTGTTTCCCATTCAGGAAGTGGCCGACATTGGGCGTGAGATCGGCGTGCCGCTGATCGTCGATAACACCGCTGCCCCGGTGCTCTGCAAACCGTTGGAGCACGGCGCGGCGGTGGTCATGTATTCAACAACCAAATATATCGGCGGCCATGGCACTTCTATTGGCGGCATGATCGTCGATGGCGGTAACTTCGACTGGGAAGCACATGGGGATCGCTTTCCGACACTCAACCAACCCGACCCCAGTTATCACGGCGCGATCTGGACCGAAGCGGTGAAGCCCTTGGGGCCCATCGCTTATATCATTCGCGCGCGCGTGATCTTGCTGCGAGACATGGGTGCAGCGATGAGCCCGTTCAATGCTTTTCAGTTCCTGCAAGGGATGGAAACCCTGCCCTTGCGTATGGAGCGTCACTGCGAAAATGCGACCAAGGTGGCAGCTTACTTGAACGCTCACCCCAAGGTTTCGGCAGTTGTTCATCCGAGCGGCCAGGATGGCGAGATGGCGCGCCGCCGCGATGCTTACCTGAAAGGCGGCCACGGCGCACTGGTGGGCTTTGAACTGGCAGCGAACTCCCCCG
>JABIPG010000029.1 GCA_018698795.1 Rhodospirillaceae bacterium | reverse complement strand
CTTCAGCACGTCGGGTAGAGGCTGCTTGAACACATGCAACAACGATAGCGCTAGCAGATTGACGCGCACGTCGTTGTATTCCCAAAACGTGCCGGGCGTCTGCAATTCCCGTTTCTCGCCCTTGCGGCTGTTGTCAGAACCGGCGCCCACTTGGCGGAAGTGATCCACCTGGTCGGGTTTGTCGAACAGCGTGCCGCTCCATTCGCTGGTCTGGTGCAGCAAATGCCGCCAGGTGATATGCCGGTTGTGTTCCGAGGCGAACAGTTCGCCGCTAACGCTGTCGGCGACCGGTGCGTCGATATCGGCAATCAGCCCATCCGCGACTGCAACGCCGGTGAGGATGGAAAGATAACTTTTGGCGATGGAGAAGGTCATGTCGACGCGTTCGGGTTCGCCCCAGGTGGCGGCGATCTTGCCGCCTCGGAGCACCACGCCGCTGGGTCCGCCGCGCGGCTTGAAGATGCCGAGCGGTTTGTTCCAGGGTGGCGGCTCGATATCGGTCAAGCCCGGCACGCTATCCGCTTCGCCCAAGTCACGCGGCCAAGGTGTTTCGGTCGCCAGCGCATACGCGGTTGCATCTGCCAAGCGCGCGGAATCGAACCCAGCTTCTTTGGTGTCGATGGATTGCCAATCGGCGCTCGAGTCACCGCTTGGGCTTGGGGTATAGGTCATGCTTCGTCTCCCTTATGTTCGCGTTCCCACTCCAAAACGACTTTCAGCCGGGCGCGCTCAGCTTGCGCAATGTGCGCCCGTGCCGCGCGCTCGGCGCCATCCGCGTCGTGGCGTTCAATGGCAGTAAGAATATCACGGTGCTCAACCAATGCCGAGGGTGGCCGTTCGGCGAGCGCATAGGTGGTCGATGGCAAAAGCGCCATCGAATCGCGCAAGGCATTCAGTGCTTTCAGTAAGAACCGATTGTGCGCAGCGTCGTAGATGCCCTGGTGGAACTGGCGGTTGAGATCAGCCAATTTGACGGCATCGGTCTCGCCTTCCGACGCATCCAGTAAATCGCCCAGTGCGGCGACTTGGGACGCCGCTGCATGGCGCGCGGCCAAGCCGGCGGCCGTTCCTTCCAGCACTTGGCGCATGGCGTAGAGTTCGACCATCTGCTGTTGGTCCATTTGCGCGACGACGACACCGCGCCATGGTTCCATGGTGAGCAATCCGTCCGCCTGTAATTGCCGGAAAGCCTCGCGCACCGGGGTGCGGCTAACGCCCAGGGCCGCAGCTACTTCGGTTTCGCGCACGCGCTCGCCGGGTGCGTAGTGGCCATCGCGGATGGCTTGACGCAGGCTATCGAGAACCTGGCCGGCCCGCGATTGGTTCGCGGACCGGCCTCCCCCCGTGCCGCGGGTTGGCTTCGACAAATCGAACCCCTAGGACGAGGCCGAATTGCCGGCGGCGTCACCCGCGGTACGACCGAATACGGCGCCGGACGTCAATCCGGTGCCGCCTGGATAGTTGAAGTAGAAAATACCACCCACCAGTTCTCCGGCGGCGTAGAGGCCGGGAATCGGCGCCAAGTCGACATCGACGACTTGGCCGGTTTCAGGCTGAATGCGCAATCCGCCGAAGGTGAAGGTAATGCCGCAAGTGACTTGATAAGCCTCGAACGGGCCTTCATCGATGGTGTTGGCCCAGTTGCTCTTGGGCACTTCGAGCCCTTCGGTGCAGCGTCCGTCCAAGGCTGTCGGATCGAAGGCGACGTCAGTGCGGACAGCATCATTATAGGCCTTCATTTCTGCCAAGAAGCCTTGCGTATCGACACCTTCCAATTTGTCAGCCAATTCTTCCAGCGTGTTGCCGGTAACCTTGGTGACTTCGCGGATACGGTATTCGTCGCGCAGAAGCTTCAAGACTTTTTGGTCGAAAATTTGCCAGGCGAACTGGTCGGGTTGATTGAGGATCACATGGCCGTATTTGGCGTAAGTGTAATTGCGGAAGTCCGCGCCTTCATCGACGAAGCGTTTGCCCGTGGCGTTGACCATGATGCCGAAGGGGTAGGAGTGCTTCTGGAAATTGTCACCGACCGCCAAGTCGCCGAACTCCGGCGCGTTGCGGTCCCAGCCGACCGCATGGCAGCCCGACCAATTGCCGTAGGGCGCAGCACCGATATCCAGCGCCATACGAATGCCGTCACCAGTATTGAACCGCGACCCACGCACTTTCGCCAAATCCCAGCCGGGGCCGAGATAGCGGGTGCGCATTTCGTGATTGGCCTCGAAGCCGCCGGCCGCGATGACCACCGATTTGGCTGCGACTTCGAAAACCTCGTTGCCGCGTTTGACACGCACGCCTGTAACGGTGTGGCCATCATAGATCAACGACACGACCCTGGCACCGTATTCGATGCGGATGCCGGACTGTTTGGCGATGCGGGTTTCCTCTTCGATGATTCCCGGGCCGCCGCCCCAGTATTCGGTACACAGCCCGCCCCAGAACCGGAACTGATCATTGATCTTGAAGGCTTGGCGACCATAGCTGGGGACGAAGCGGATACCGCGTCCGCGCAGCCATTTCAAGGTCTCAAAACTGTTGCGAACCAGGCGTTCGCACAAGTCCGGGTCGGTGCGGAACTTGGTGATACGGAACATGTCGTCGAAGAACTCGTCCTCGGGGTAGGTGTTGAAATCGGTATTGGCTAATTCTTCACTGGACAGATCGGGCATGATTTCACGCACGTCATCGACACCGTTGTAGGCGAAGCGGACGGCACCGGCGGTGAAACGGCTGTTTCCGCCACATTCGTCCTCGGGTGCCCGTTCAAACATGCACACGCTTGCACCGCGCTCCTGGGCGGCGAAGGCGGCGCAAAAGGCAGCATTGCCGCCGCCGATAACGACCACATCAGCATCAATCTTGGCCATGGATATTTCTCCTCGTAAACATGCGAAACCATTTTTGTGTACAATTGTATACAATTTGTCATTCTCATTGTGGCATGTCAAACTGCGGGCTGAATTCAGGGGAGGGAAACACGATGATTGCTGCCAAATTGGCCGCGCATGCCGCCAGCCTGGTCGATGCCGAATTGGATGATGCCGTACTGCATGCGGCGAAGCGCTGTGTGTTGGATACCTTTGCCGCCACCATCTGCGGCGCGGTAAACGCTCCCGCAACCTTAATGACGGATGCGCTGGAAGAAGAACTTGATCACGGAAATTCGGGCCTGGTGCCGTCTGGGCGGTTGGCGCCGATCCGCACGGCAGCCTTGATCAACGCCGCCGCCGCACACGCCATGGAGGTCGATGATATCTTCCGTGACGGCATCTATCACCCGGGACCGCCCGTGATTCCGGCGGCGTTAGCAGCGTGCCAGGGGCGTGGTATGGACGGCGAGCGGTTTCTGCGCGCGGTGATCGCGGGCTACGAGGTTTCCAACCGCGTTGCCGCCGCCATGCAACCGATGCACTACAAGTTTTGGCACACCACGGGCACCATTGGCACCATCGGTGCGGCGGCGGCAGTGTCGGTGGCACTCGGGCTTGATGCGGCGGCCACCAAGGATGCGCTGGCGAATTCAGTGACCATGGCAGCGGCACTGCAACAGGCCTTCGCCACCGATTCCATGGGTAAGCCCATCCACGCCGGTCATGCGTCGGAAGCGGGCGCCATGGCGGCGATTGTGGCGGAAAAGGGCGTGACCGGCGGTGACGGGATATTCGAAGGGCCTACCGGGATTGGCCGCGCCATGAGCTACGACGTCGACTGGGAGGCCATGACCGATACCTTGGACAAGGAATTCACCATCTGCCGCATGACGCAGAAAAACCATACTTGCTGCGGCCACACCTTCGCCGCCATCGATGCGGTGCTGGCGCTCAAGGAAGCACACGGTCTGACCCCGGATGACGTGGAGGCCATAACGGTCGGCACTTATGCCAAGGGTGTTGAAATTTGCGGCACACCCGACCCGAAGACGCTCTACGAAGCCAAGTTCAGTCTGGAATATGTCATGGCCGCGGCACTGGTGACAGGGCGTGTACGGTTTGCTGCCTTTACCGATGAACTGCTGGCCGACCCAGTGATGCGCGCCAATATGGCGAAGATCAAATGCCACGTTGATGACGCGGCGGAGGCTGCCTTCCCGAGTCGGCGTTCGGCGGTGGTGGAAATTACCACCAAAGACGGCCAGACCTTGGAGCACTATTCCCCGACCCGAAAGGGCGATCCGGACAATCCATTGAGCGACGCAGAACTTGAAGACAAATACCGAGAACTGTCGGAGCCAGTCATTGGCGTGGACGCGGCGGAAGCGTTGCGCCAACGCGTTTGGGAAATAGATAAGGTCGACGATTTGCGAACGCTGTTCGCTTAAGCCGTCTTCCCCAAGCTGGCCCACATCGAGAGCCGCAACAGAAGCTCTCGCCGCTTGGTAAGATCACCCGCTGCCCCCCTCAGGCGCGCCTCGAAAGTATCGCGGTCGTCGGCGTTGGCGGCTTCGAGGTCTTTCTTGTTCTGAATCGAAACACGTTGCACGTATTCCATGGCAACACTGCGGCGTTCATCCGAGTAGCGATCGAGTAGGTCGGGCGGGGCTTCGCCCTTCAAAACCGGCACCAGCTTTTCCGCCAGGTTGAACGAGTCGTGGATGCCACCGTTCATGCCCATGCCACCCAGCGGGTTGTTGATGTGCGCCGCATCGCCCGTAAGGATCATACGTCCGACTCGGTAGGTGTCGGCGACGCGTTGGTGTACGTTGTAGAGAGTCTTGTGCACGATCTCATAAGGGCTGCCTTTATCGTGCACCCGCGCCAGACGCGCTTGCACGCAGGCGTCGCTCAGGATGTCGTCGTCGTCTTCATCGGCACGCGTCGGGAACATGACGCGCCAAAGACCATCTGGAATCTGCAACAGGAAATACCATTCCTCAGGGTCGGCCACGTAGCTGACGGATGACAGGTCCGGGAACACAGTGGTGAAATCGAACGGTGTCGATGCGACAAGAAATCGCTCGGCCCAAGTGAATCCGTCGAAGGGGATGTCGAGGGTGCGGCGTACGATGGAGTTGGCGCCGTCGGCTCCGACGATGTAAGCACCGGTGTATTCAGACTCGCCATCGTTGACGACAACCGTGGCGCTATCGCCATCCTGGCTGACGCTCGTGGCATTGGCGTTGTAGACGATATCCACGTTGGGGAAATCATCCAACAGATCGCGTAGGATGTAGCAGAGCTTATATTGCTCCGCCTGCACCCGGTAGGGGTGTTCAGTGAGGTCTTTGATGTCGGCGAAATCGAACTCGGCGATTTTGCCTTCGCCGTGGCGGCGGTACTGCACGGTCGGGGCAACAAGACCTTGTGCGATCAACGGCTGTGCCGCACCGAAGGCGCTTTCCAGCATATCGAGCGACGAAGGGTGAAAGGTCGAACCGCGCAAGGTTATTGGAATTTCAGCTTCCGCTTCCAAGACCTTGGCCGTCAATCCGGCCTTGGCTAGGTGCATGGCGCAGACGAGGCCCGCCGGCCCGGCACCGATGATGATGGCATCAAACTTGTTCATGAAAACCTCCAACGTCTGAATTTTGGATCTGGCCTGGACCCAATCGGATCGTGAGCCCTATAGTATTGAAAACATCCGAGCGGGGGAGGGCAATGCATTTCAGCGTCATCCTTTGATCGAGAACTGGGAGGAACAAACATTGGCCATCGAAAAGGAATTCAAAGAATTCTTCAGTGTCGACATGAACGAGGGTTGGGAATGCCCGGAAGGCTACCCGGAAGGCATTGATCAGAAAATTCTCGCCGGCCATCTGGACGATGACGCGAAGACCGGTAATCGCACGCGATTGCTTCGGTTTCAACCCGGTGTTTTCACCACTCTCCCTTTCGTGCACGAACATTGGGAAGAGGTCTATCTGGTATCCGGTGATTTGATCGTCGGCAACGACGAGAACGGCGAGGGTGGTGAGCAATTCCAACCCAACACCTACGCCTGCCGCCCGCCTGGTGCCTACCACGGGCCGTTCAAATCGGAAGGCGGCTGCTTGTTGTTCGAGATCCACTATTACGATAAGGGCTGAACACTCCGTTCTGCCGGTCAAGTTTTGGTCATTGCTGTCGACTATGTTCGCATGCAACGCCTTTCGGGGGATGACCGCCGCGCGGCTTGGCACCCCTAGCGATTGGCCTTCCCGGCCCCAGCGGCCCGAGACGCTTGTGTGGGATCGGCTTCCAATTGGGTGCGGATGTCGGGCGGGATGACGATGGTCTCGCGGGTTTCGGGGCGAAAATAGATATTCACGCACTCCGACGTGGCTTTGCATTCACCGTTCAAGAAAAGCCCGTACCCGGTGGTCATGGATTTGTTGCCCAGTTTCAAGATGCGCGAACCGACCTTCATGTCGCCGGGAAAATGTCCCTCGCGCAGATAATCGATCGAAAGCTTTGCCAAGATGAAATCGATGCCGGGGTGGATGTCGCGGTCGAGCAAACCGCCCAGAAATGCAATCCGTCCGGCCTCAACATAGGCAGCGTACGAACAGTTGTTAATGTGTCCCAGTTCATCTTGGTCCGAATAACGGACGCCGACCGGCGTCCAGAAGGCGAAAGAATTACGGTCGCTCAGGTCGATATCGGTATCGCTCATCGTCACTTTCCCTTGAAATTAGGCGGTCGTTTTTCGGCGAAGGCTCGTTGACCTTCGATAAAGTCTTCACTGGCATTGCAGGCGTCCACCAGGGATTGGCAAAGGCTCAAGTCGCGCTCGCCTGTTTCTTTGGCGGCCTCGATTGTCATCAGCTTGCCGGTTTTGACCGACAGTGGCGCGTTGGCGGCAATCTCGTCGGCGTAGACTTGAACGGTGGCGTCCAGTTCTGCGGCTGGTACGACCCGATTGACCAACCCCCAGCGCAGCGCGTCGTCAGCCGCAAACCGCCGCCCGGTCAGCAGCATTTCCTTCGCCGCCTTGACGCCGACGTTTTCAACTAACAACACCGTATCGTCGAGCTTGTAGCCAAGTCCCAGCTTTGCCGGCGGCACACCGAAGGTCGCGGTATCCGCCGCGATTTGGATGTCACAAAGCTGCGCCACTTCCAACCCACCACCCATGCAGCTGCCTTCGAGCCGCGCGATGGTCGGCTTCGGGATGTTTCGAAGGGCGGAATAGGCGTGATGGGTCACGGCGTTATAGTGCGCGATTTGTTCGGGCGTTGAGCGCAATTTTGCGAACTCGGAGATATCATTGCCCGCACAAAAACATTTGTCGCCGGCGCCGCATACGACAATAACTCGAATTCCTGGGTCATCGGCCCAAGCCTCGAACACCTCGCCCATGCGTTGCCACATGGCCAGTGTCATGGCGTTGCGCTTCTCGGGCCGGTTGATGGTAAAGCGTGCGATGGGGCCGTCGGTTTCGGTCCGCAACAAATCGTCAGGTGTGTCCATGGTTTTCCCCTCCGCAAAGCCGCGATCAAGCGACCGCATCACAGAATGCCGGGGCCGCCTGGTCTGAGGCAAGTCGCAATTTGCATGAAGGCGTCGGAACGTGCAGGATCGGAAATATGGGGGTGGGTTCATACAAACGCCGATTGAAAAGAGAGGCCTGTTAACGATCCGCCTGTAGTGAACTTTGAGAATCCAAGGGAGATTAATATCATGAATTTCGTTAGAACAATGGCCGTTACGGCCGCTGTCGCTGCGTGTGCTGTTGCGGGCACCGCAGATGCTCAAAAAATGCAGTTTTTCCGCATTGCATCGGGGAGTGCCGGGGGCACCTATTTCCCGATGGCCGGCTTGCTGGCGCAGGTTATTTCCAATCCGCCGGGCGCACGTACCTGTGCCAAGGGCGGCAACTGCGGCATGGAAGGGCTCGTTGCTATCGGACAATCGGCGAACGGCTCCGTTTCCAACGTCAACTCGATCAAGTCGGGACAGGTTGAATCCGGTTTCGCGCAGTCCGACGTCACGTATTGGGCCTACACCGGCACCGGCCCGTTTAAGGGCAAAAAGCCGATCAAAAATCTCTGCGTTCTGGGCAGCTTGTTCTCCGAGCACGTGCATGTTGTGTCGGGCAAAGGACGTGGCATCAAGTCGATCACCGATCTGAAAGGCAAAAGCGTTGCCATGGGCTTGCCCGGTTCGGGCGCGCTGGTCGGCGCACGGCTGGTGGTTGAGGCCTACAACTTGGCTGAAAAGAAAGATTTCAAGGCGGAGTATGTTAAATCCAAAACCGGCTCCGACATGATCCGCGACAAACACCTTGATGCCTTCATCACAGTGACCGGATATCCGAACGCTTCCGTGGTCGAAATGGCCTCAACGCAGGGTGCCGAGTTGGTTCCCGTTTCCGGCTCACAGCGCGACGCGCTGATCAAGAAAGCGCCGTTTTATTCGAAGGCAGTGATCCCCGGCGGCACCTACAAGGGTAACGATAGCGACACTGACACTGTCGCCGTCAGCGCGCTTTGGGTATCACGCAGCGACCTCGCCGAAAGCCTCCACTATGGTGTGGTTAAGGGGCTGTTCGGCAATAAGAAAGCTGCGAAGCTTCTGGCGAACGGCCATGCCAAAGGCAAGTCCATGACCTTGGATACCGCCTTTGACGGTGTGCCGATTCCGCTCTGCCCGGGCGCCGAGAAATTCTACAAAGAAGCTGGCGTCAAGTAATTTGACTGACCAAGAACCCGGAGACCTGTGCGGTCTCCGGGTTTGATTTTCTAAAGATTTATCGTTTTATCAACCCGCGCCTATAGGGGGCCACAGGGGAGCGTCAGGCTATGGCTGAAGCCAGCATCGATTATAAAAAGGCTGAAGAGCTTGAAGAGCGGTATGACCCGGAAATGCAATTCCGCGATACATATGCGCTGGCAAAATGGATGGTCATTGGGCTGCTGTTCTTGTTGTCGCTGTTCCATTACTACACGGCAGGGTTCGGGGTGTTGGAGCACCATTGGCATGTCGGCATTCACTTGTCGTTCGTGCTCGGCCTGATTTATCTGGTCTATACGCCGCACCGCAGTACTGATGCCGCCGGGCAGATTGCCGGCACGACAGGGCTTTCAATCCGCTGGCCGGACCTCATCAAAATCGGTGTGCCGACGGTTTTCGTCTATGGCATGATGGGCTCGCTGCCTGCCATGGCGTTGTTTACTTATTTCATCTTGGTGGTGCATTTCTCGCGCCGGTATTGCGCGACGCGCAACGTTACGGAAACAGCCACCACCGACCACATATTGGTGGCCATGCTGGCGTTGTTTGTGTTGCATATGGTTGGCGTCTCAATGGGGCTGATCGGCAACAACATGTGGGGCGACAATGGCGCGCCGCCGGCAATCCGCATCGGCTTGGCGGTGATGATGTTGACGCTGGCTATCGAGGCGCAGCGGCGCATGCCCATCGTCATTATGTTTTTCCTGATCGTCGGCTACTATTACGGTGGCGGTGCTGGCGGTATCACTTGGGGGTTGGAGCAAGGTGGCCTTGGGCTGATTACGACGGCGAGCATCGTCGCATTGCTGATTGCACTGGAGCCAATTGCACGCGGCATCATTCATCCTTCCAGCGCCGAGGCCAAAGCCCGCGATGCATCGCGCCATGGCGGTGTACCGTTTTACGATTGGTTTATGTTCGTCGTTATCTGCATATCGTCCATGTATGTGGCCGTCACCTACGAAGGTATGGGCGGCATCCTCCTAGAGCTCAATTTCCGTATCGGCGATCCGCATCTGATCGATATTTTGATGGGCACGGCGCTGGTGCTGATCGTGATTGAGGCGGCCCGGCGTACGTCGGGGATATCGCTGCCGATCATTACCACCCTGTTTATCATGTACGCGTTGTTCGGAATCTATTTCCAGTATCCGTTGGTCAACCCGGGTACCAGTTGGCCAGCGTTGATGGATCATCTGTATTTGAAGGGCGAGGGCATTAACGGTCGACCGGTGATGGTGGTCGCCACTTATGTCTTTCATTTTGTGTTGTTCGGCATGGTTGCTATCCGCGTTGGGCTGGGACAGTTGTTCATCGACGTGGCGTATTGCGTTGCCGGGCGTTTTGCCGGCGGGCCGGCGAAAGTCAGTGTGTTGGCGTCCGCCATGATGGGGATGATCTCGGGTTCCTCCATCGCCAATACGGTGATGACCGGCTCGCTGACCATCCCGACCATGAAGCGCATCGGCTACAAGCCGCACTTCGCCGGCGCGGTCGAGGCGGCTGCGTCCACGGGCGGCCAGATTACGCCGCCGATCATGGGCTCAGCCGCGTTCTTGATGGTCGAGTTTTTGGAAATCCCTCTACAAAACATCATCTTGGCGGCGATCATTCCGGCGTCCATGCATTTTCTGGGCGTCTTGATTATGGTGCATTTTGAGGCCAAACGCCTAGGATTGCGCGGTTTGCACGACCACGAAGTACCTAAGCTCATGCAAGTGCTCCGCCGGCGTTGGCTGACGATCATTCCGTTCCTTGGCATCATTTACATGATCTTTTCCGGCTCTACGCCTTACTGGGCGGCGTTTTGGGCGATCAGCGCTGCGCTGGTTATCGGTTTCGGCAAATCGCTCATCGGATGGGTCGTGCGCACCCAGTTCAATATGGATGAAGAGAAGGTCGTCAAATACATCGGCTGCGACGCCATCAATTTGCGCGGCTTCATCGATGCTTTCCAGATGGGCGGCAAGTACGCCCTTTCGGTCGGTGCGGCGGCGGCGACGGTGGGGATCATCATCGGCGTGCTCACAGTCACGGGGACACCGTTCAACATCGCTGCCATGGTCAATGCGTTTGCTTCCGATTTCGGCGCGGTTCTCAGTGCCGTCGATCCGACCGGCCTGTTGACGGTGCACTCGGCAACGCTGTTTATGACATTGGTGCTGGTGGCGATCTCGTGCATCGTCATGGGCGCGGGTCTGCCGACGACGGCCACCTATTTGGTGCTCGCCACCATGGCGACGCCGGCATTGGCGGTGCTGGGTGTTGATGCCATGCAGACGCACTTCTTCGTGTTTTATTACGGTGTGCTGGCGGATATCACGCCGCCGGTGGCGCTGGCCGCCTATGCGGGAGCGACCATTGCACAAGCCAACCTGATGCAAACCGGCAATACGGCGTTTAAATTGGGCGCAGCGAAAGCCTTGGTGCCATTCGTCTTCATGTACGCACCATCGATGCTTTTGGTGCTGGATGGTTTCACGTGGGAGGAATTCTTCATCGCCACCGGCGGCAGCGCCTTGGGTATTGTGATGCTGGGTGCTGCCTTGACCGGCTATTTTGTTGCCGACATGCGGCCTTGGCATCGTTGGCTATTGGGCGTGGCTGCCATTCTAGTGGTGGCGCCGGGGCTGCAATCGGGCGCTATTGGATTGGCGTTGGCGCTGCCGGTACTGCTTTTGCAATTGACGGCCTGGCGTCGCAACCGGCAATCTGCCGCAGCCTAGGTAAAGCAGGGAGAGAGCAATGGCGGCGGATCAAAAATCATCGGAAGCGTTGGTCAAGGCTTGTCTGGCAAGGTTCGACGAGAGGGAACCCGATGTCTTGGCCTGGGTGCATCTGGATGCCGAGCAAGCGCTATCGCAGGCGCGCGCTTGCGATGAAGCGACGGCGCGCGGTGAAGACCTGGGGCCACTGCACGGCATCCCCGTGGGTCTCAAGGACATCATCGACACTGCCGACATGCCGACGGCGTACGGATCCGATTTGTTCGCCGGGCACCAACCGACAGCCGATGCCACGGTTACGCGTCTGCTGCGCGAGGCCGGTGCCGTGATCATGGGCAAGACCGTCACGACGGAATTCGCGCTGACCGGCGCACGTGCTACCCGAAATCCGCATGACCCAACGCGTACGCCGGGGGGATCATCCAGCGGCTCGGCGGCGGCGGTGGCGGACGGTATGGTGCCAATGTCGCTGGGATCGCAGACCGGTGGATCAATGATCCGCCCGGCATCGTTTTGCGGCGTGCATGGCTATAAACCGACGTATGGATCGATCCCGCGCACGGGCGTGTTCATACTGTCGCGCCGACTCGACCACATCGGCGTTTACGCCCGCAGCCTCGCGGACCTGGCGCTCATTGCCGATGTGCTGATGGTGCATGATGCGGCGGATTTCGAGATGCGCTACCACGCAGGGAGTAACTTGGTAGAGGCGCTAGCGGAGCCCGTCGAAGGTACGCCGCGTCTGGGTGTGTTCAAGGGGCCGCCCTGGAATTTCATCGAAGACACGACGCCTGCGATTTTCGATGCCCTGGTCGGCAAACTCGGCTCAATTGCCGATGTCGCGGTGCCGCCGGTGGTGGATGATGTGCTTGAAATCCACGCCACCGTTATGGACGCCAGCGCCACGGCGAACCCCGGTCAGCATTTGCCGCACGCCGACAAATTGTTGGCCGAAACCATCGAACGTATTTCGGTCGGCAAGAAAATCAGTGCCGCTGATTACATCTCCGCCATCGACAAGGCGGAAGCCATCCGCCAAGCCTTGGACGGGTTGTTCGATGGTGTTGATGCACTGTTGTCGCCGGCGGCGCCAGGTGAGGCGCCGGTCGGACTGAATTTCACCGGCGACCCCGTGTTTCAAAAAATCTGGACGCTGACGGGCATGCCCACCGTGACGCTGCCCTTGATGACAGGACCGAATGGCATGCCCATTGGACTGCAGGTCATTGGCCGGCGCGGACACGACGCGCAACTATTTCGTATCGCCCAATGGATTGAGGAGCAACTCGCATGATCAACCGCGACCGACTGTGGCAAAGTCACATGGAGATGGCGAAGATCGGCGCAACGCCGGCGGGCGGTGTGTGCCGGTTGGCCTTGAGCGATGAAGACAAGGTGTCGCGCGATCTTTTCATTTCGTGGGCCCGGGAAGCCGGTTGCACCATACGTATCGATCGCGTCGGGAACATATTTGCACGCCGCGCCGGGACCGACCCAAGTTCGCCTCCGGTCATAACCGGCAGCCATCTCGATACACAACCGTTGGGTGGGCGTTTTGATGGCGCCTACGGTGTGCTGGCGGGCCTTGAAGTGGTGCGAACATTGAACGATGCCGGCACTGAGACCCGTGCGCCGATCGATATCGTGGTGTGGACGGACGAGGAAGGGTGCCGCTTTTCGTCGAAAACCATGGGCTCCATGGTGTTTGCCGGCAAGATCGACGAAGACGAAGTGCGCGCCGCTACGGACCCCGACGGCAAATCCTTCGGCGCGGAGTTAGAGCGCATCGGTTACGCCGGGTCTGAGGCTTGTGGCGGTTTTCCCATCAAAGCCTATTTCGAAAACCATATCGAGCAGGGGCCGCTGCTGGAGCAAGAGGGGATACCGGTTGGCGCTGTCGTCGGCGCGCAAGGGCAACGGTGTTTTCTTGTCACGGTCACCGGCGAGGAGGGGCACGCAGGCACCGTGCCCATGGACCAGCGCAAGGATTCGTTCCTGGGCGCCGCGCGTATGGCCGACGCCATCAACCGCGCCGCATTCCAGTTCGATCCGCCACCGGTCGCCACTGTGGCGCACGTGCGCGTTCGGCCCAATTCACGCAATACGATCTCGGGTGAAACCGTGTTCACCATCGACAGCCGCTACCCCGATGCCGACAAATTATTGCAGTTGGAAGAGGCCATGAGCGCCGCTTGCAAAGAAATTGCCGACAATATGGGGTTGGGTATCGAGATCGCGCGGACATCGATTGCCGCGCCCGTGCAATTCAATGCCGGCTGCGTCGATGCGGTACGGCGGGCGGCCGAGGCGCGTGATATTCCTTGCATGGATGTTTATTCCGGTGCCGGACACGATGCCTGTAAAATCGCTGATCTAGCCCCGACCGGGATGATCTTCGTGCCCTGCGAGCGTGGTATCAGTCACAACGAGGCCGAAAACGCCACGCCTGATGACCTTGCCGCCGGTACGCAGGTGCTGTTGGATGTCGTGGTGGAGGCCGCCAACGCGGATTAACGGATGGTCATAGCCGTCCGGTTTTAGCCCTCTGGTCCGATACCCTGTAGCCGGGCGGCGAGGACGTCTTTTTGATGGTCGTCGTCGGCTAAATCCACCAGACGCTGGACACATTCCTCAATCTGCCGATAGACACCGAGATAGATTTTGAGGGTTTCCTCTTCGCTGCCCTGGAAAGGGGCTGGGTCGGGGAAGGGCCAATGTGCCGTTGTTGGATGCCCGGGCCAAATGGGACAGGTTTCACCAGCGGCATTGTCGCAAGTGGTGATGATGAAATCCATTTCCGGCGCTCCCGGTTGAGCGAATTCATCCCAGTTCTTGGAGCGCAGCGGCGCGATGTCGTGGCCCAACCCTTCGAGCAAGCTCAGCGTGTTGGGATTGACCTTGCCGGCCGGGTGACTGCCAGCGCTGAACGCTTGAAAAGCACCATTTCCGAGATGGTTGAGCAAGCTTTCAGCCATCGACGAGCGACAGGAATTGCCGGTACAGAGAAACAGGACATTGTAAATCATTGGGGCAGTCTTTGCTCCGGATGTTGATGCATAAGGGCAGATTCAAGACGTAGTCATAACAGGGTTTCGCGACAATTTCGTGACAGAATAGAAAATAAAAAATACAAAATAAATTGTAATATAAATATAATTCACATAAATATTGACGTAGAATAATTATTATCACATATATTAGTGGTTAATAAGTGCTACTCAATTTGCAAACACACCCAGGAGGCTTTCATGTCCCTATACGTGATCACTGCCAATGATCTGCGCGACGGCTTTGTCATCTATCTGGGCGACAACGGATGTTGGACGGGGCGCTTGGACGAGGGCCGATTGTTTGGCGAGGCTGAATTGCCGGGTGCCTTAGTCCAAGGCGTGCGTGCGGAAGAGAGCCAACAAGTCGTCGGTGTCTATGAGTTGGAAGTGGCAAGTGATGGTGGATGTGTGCGGCCCACGCGTTTGCGTGAACGCATCCGCGCCTTCGGGCCATCAACGCATGTGGATTTCGCCCGAGCCGATGTGCCGGGGCATCTCATCCATCCAGACGGTGTAAAGGCCGTCCGCTTCGGCGCTGCATGAGGAGTACGGCCAGATGTACAGATATGACGAATTCGACCACACGCTGGTGCGTGAACGGGTGGAACAGTTCCGTGATCAGGTCACACGTCGGCTTGATGGCCAGTTGAGCGAGGAGCAGTTCAAGCCGCTCCGGCTGATGAACGGTCTCTATCTGCAACTCAATGCCTACATGCTGCGCGTTGCCATTCCCTATGGCGTGCTGGCGGCGGCGCAGATGCGCAAACTGGCCGAGCTCGCGCGGGTGTATGATCGCGGCTACGGACACTTCACCACGCGCCAAAACATCCAGTTCAATTGGCCGATGCTGGAAGACGTGCCGGATATGTTGGCGGAATTGGCGAGTGTCGAAATGCACGCTATCCAGACCTCAGGTAATTGCATCCGCAATGTCACGGCGGACCCTTTTGCCGGCGTCGCTGCGGATGAGATTGAGGACCCGCGCGTATGGGCGGAGATTGTACGCCAATGGTCG
>JABIPG010000018.1 GCA_018698795.1 Rhodospirillaceae bacterium | reverse complement strand
TTTGGAGAAAAATATCGGGATGGGAAGAGCTTGTACCCGAGCTATTCGGAAGCACATAGAAAGGCCAACAGCAGCTTCTTTTTTGCTAAAAACTATTGTCCGGGCCTGGCGATACCCTAGCCCCCAGGGCGCACCTAAAGACTGTCCGCTGATCAGAACTGAGCGGTCACCCTTCCAATCATACCTTGGTCGCCATTTTCACTGTTCGCCGTAGAGCTAAGGCTCCAAAATCGCTCAACCGATCAGGCGGCGCTCAGTGATCTCGACTAGGAATTCCGGCACTTTCTCCAGCGGACCGATTTCGGCGATCAGCGGGCGGATTTGGCTGTCCAGACACCACCGGTACAAAATAGTTGTGCGAACGTCTCAGACCGGATTGTCTGCCTGCACAAAAATTATGCGAATCCAGATGTAATCGCCGAGGCAGACAGACGCGCGCTCACATCCGAGGAATGCACCGAACTACTGGGGTTTCAGTAACCTACGGGCGAAGAAACGGATAAGGCATCGTCAATCCGATAGCAATGTTAGCGATAAGGGTATAGTCACTATACGCAGCGGCGGATCGCGAGGAATATTTCTAGCCCGTCTTTATTGAAATCAAATATTGGCGACGACTCATTTCCCTAACGCATTTCGGAGACGTAGCCATTCAAAAACCTCACGTTTCCCCCCGGCATTCCAACAACAAATTGGGCATTGTCTATATGTTGGGCGGCATGTTTCTGTTTTCCGCTGTTGATGCGCTGGCCAAGTTTTTGACGGAAACCCTGCATCCGCTGCAAATCGTCTGGTCGCGGCAACTCGGCCTGTTGATAGGTATCTTGCTGATCTTGGCATTTCGCGGCGGCATTATTTTGCAAACTCGGCATCTGGGTCTGCAGGTCGCCAGAGGTGCGGCAGCGGCAGGGTCCGCAACCTTATTCGTCATTGCCGTTTCTTATGTCCCGCTGGCGGACGCCATCACAGTCACTTTTGTCGCACCATTTCTGGTAACACTTCTCGGGGCCCTGGTGCTGCGCGAATCGGTGGGTGTTCGCCGTTGGAGCGCCGTCGCGCTTGGCTTTATCGGCGTTTTGATCGTAACCAGACCGGGAATGGGCGTCGTTCACCCGGCGGTCTTTCTGGTGTTGTTGGCTGCATTTCTGTTTGCAATTCGTCAAATCATATCGCGGGCCGTCGCACGCACCGACCGCATCGTTACGACAGTCGCTTATACCGCATTGGTCGGAAGCGCCATTCTAACGGTTCCCTTACCGCTCGTATGGCGATCTTTAACATCGGATCTGGAATTATACTTATTGATCGGCATGGCCGGCTTGGCGGCCATTGCCGAAATCCTGGTAATCAAGGCGCTGGATGTTGCCGATGCAGTGGTTGTGGCACCGGTGCATTACTCGATCCTAATCTGGGCAACTTTTTATGGATTTATGATCTTCGGCCAGCTACCCGATTTTTGGACATGGATTGGCGCGTCGGTCATCATCGTCACCGGTATATACACGCTACATAGGGATTGGCGCAGCGGTACCAATCGCACTCAAACATAAAATCATTCGGCCTGCCGCTAAGGCTCCAAGATCGCTCGGCCGATCAGACGGCGTTCCATGATCTCGACTAGGAATTCAGGCGCTTTCTCCAGCGGGCCGATTTCGGCGATCAGCGGGCGGATTTGGCCGTCCAGATACCAGCGCTGCAAGATATCGACGGTTTCGCGCATCATATCGGGTTTGTGGTAGCGGTAGTAACGCATGACCATGCCCAGCGCGCGGCGATTTTTCACCAACAGCCTGTTTGACGGGATTTGCGGAATCTCGCCACCGGCGAAGCCGATGATCACATGCCGCCCGCCCCAAGCCAGCGAGCTCAGCACGTCGGGGTAAAGGCTGCCCATGACCGGGTCGAAGGCCACGTCGACGCCGTTGCCGTCCGTGAGCTCCATGACGGCATCCTTGAGCCCCACGGACGTATAGTTCACACCGTGGTCGGCGCCGTTGTCGGCAGCGATCGCAAGCCGCTCGTCGGAACTGGCCACCGCAATGACCTTGGCGCCCATGGCATGTGCAATTTGCACGGCGGCCAAACCGACACCACCCGTGGCGCCGGTGATTAAGACGGTCTCGCCCGCCTGCAATCCGCCTTCCCAATGCAGCCCACAATGCGACGTCGTGTACGCCATGCAGATGGCCGCCGCCGTTGGGTCATCAACACCCTCCAACACCGGCCAGACTTGGGATTGATCCACCCATGCGTATTCACCCCAGCCGCCGCCCTGATTCAAGGCCATCACCGGCGTCCCGACGGCCGGGCCCTCAACACCCTCGCCCAAGGCCGCCACGGTGCCGGCGATCTCCATGCCGGGCACATAGGGCATCTGGTGCTTGATCTGGTGCTTGCCAGCCAGTTGCAGGCCGTCATGGAAGGCGACGCCCGCTGCCTTCACGGCGATCAAAATCTGGCCCGGGCCGGCAGATGGCTTCGGGAAATCTCCAATTTCGAGATCTTGGGGGGTGCCGTAGGCGCGGGCGAAAACCGCGCGCATGGTGTCTATATCATTGCTCATGGCGGCTATTACTCGGGAGCCGGCAATTCCATGGCAAGATCAATAATCAGATCCGCCGGTTTCGGTTCAATGGCGCCGATGGCGGATTTATCTTCACCGGTCCATTCGGCGACCTGGATCAGCAATGCCGGGGACGTGCCGGCCTCGGTGTCCGGTAAATCAACGGCCTCGAAAATATAAAGCCCGTTGGGATCGAGAAAAAACGAGTGATCGCCGAAAGCGCCGCTCAGTTGTTCCACCGCCGGGTCATCGGCGGGCACGGGTTTGGCCCCTGTCTGGTTTTCAACAAGGGCGAGTTGCTGCGCATCGAGTTTCATGGAAATTCCTTGGATATTTTAGCGAAATTGGTGCGGGTTCGGGCTGGACTGACGATTCGGGCCAAACTGCCACATAAGAAACGGCGGGACAACCGAGGCTGCCCCGCCGCTCTTTAGTAAAAGGCTGTATTCGCTCTAGTTCAGTGCCTGGACGATCTCTTCCGTCATTTTCTTGGCGTCGCCGAACAGCATCAGCGTGTTATCGGCATAGAACAATGGGTTATCAACACCGGCGTAACCGGCGCTCAACGAGCGCTTTACGAACAACACGGTCCCTGCCCTGTCGACATCCAAAATCGGCATGCCAGCAATCGGGCTTTGCGGGTCGGTTTTGGCGACCGGGTTGGTGGTGTCGTTGGCGCCAATGACGTAAGCCACGTCGGCGGTGGAGAATTCGTGGTTGATCTCCTCCAACTCGAACACTTCGTCGTAAGGCACGTTGGCCTCAGCCAAGAGCACGTTCATGTGCCCGGGCATGCGACCCGCCACCGGGTGAATGGCGTATTTGACTTCAACGCCCTCGGCCTTGAGGAGATCGCACATCTCACGCAGCGCGTGCTGCGCTTGGGACACCGCCATGCCATAACCCGGCACGATGATGATTTTCGATGCGTTCTTCATCAGGAAAGCCGCATCGTCTGCCGCACCGGCCTTGGCATTCTTGTCGCCAGTGGATGCAGCCGGACCAGCCGCTGCATCACCACCGAAACCACCGAGCAGAACATTGACGATGGAACGGTTCATGCCTTTGCACATGATGTAGCTAAGGATCGCGCCCGATGAGCCGACAAGCGCACCGGTAACGATCAGGGCCGGGTTCGACAGCGTAAAGCCGATACCGCAGGCCGCCCAGCCCGAGTACGAGTTGAGCATCGAAACCACAACCGGCATGTCCGCGCCGCCGATCGGGATGATCAGCAAGAAGCCGATGGCGAAACTGGCCAGCGCCAGAGCCCAGAAGACCTCAGGCGATTGCGCACCGATGAGCACCACAACCAACACCACGATCAGCGCGCCAAGGCCGGCATTCAACGGATGCTGCATGGCGAAGGTGATGGGGTTGCCGCTCATGACGCCTTGCAGCTTGGCAAACGCGATGATCGAACCCGAAAACGTGATCGCGCCGATGACGAGGCCCAGTGACATCTCGATAATCGAGGCCGTGTGGATATCGCCCCTCACGCCGATATTGTAGGCTTCAGGGTTAAAGAACGCGGCAGCGGCGACAAACACGGCAGCCAGACCAACCAGCGAGTGGAAGGCCGCGACCAGTTGCGGCAGCGCCGTCATTTCGATCTTACGCGCCACCACGGTGCCGATGGAGCCACCGATCAAGATGCCCAAGACGACCAACTCGAAGCTGACGACAGCGGGATCGGCAAGGGTGGTGCCAATGGCAATCACCATACCGACGATACCGTAGATGTTGCCCTTGCGAGCAGTTTCAGGCGAACTCAGGCCGCGCAGCGCCAGGATAAACAGCACCGATGCGATGAGGTAAGCGAAACCGGTAAATTGTGCACTCATGGTCCCGTTCCCCTATTTCTTTTTCTTGAACATGGCCAGCATACGCTGGGTCACGATGAAACCGCCGAAGATATTGACGCTCGCCAGCGTCACGGCGCAAAAGCCCATAACCTTGGCGAAGTCCATGTCCGCCGGGCCAGCAGCCAACAAGCCACCGACGATAATCACCGACGAAATAGCGTTGGTGACGGCCATCAAGGGTGAGTGCAGCGCCGGCGTGACGCTCCAAACCACATAAAAGCCGACGAAGCACGCCATGACGAAAATGGTGAACAGGCTGAGAAAATCCATGCCCGCGGCGGCACCGCCAGCGGCGTCTACCAACTGGGTCGTCTGATTGGCTAGTTTTTCGGCCTCTTCCAATAGCTTCGCGGCGCTTGTGGCGACCTTCGAAGCTTGATCCTGAACAGTTGTCGCATCCATGTCAGCTCTCCTTCTTCGCCGCCGGTTTTTTGGCGGGCGCTTTCTTCGCGGGGGCTCTCTTTGCTGGGGCCTTCTTCGCCGCAGATTTCGCTGCAGGCACACGATCGTTGACGACGCTGCCGTCTTTGGCCACCAAAGTGCCGGTCACGGTTTCGTCTTCCCAATCCATATTCAGCGCGCCCGTCTCCTTGTCGACCATCGGCGTGATGAAGTTCAATAGATTGCGGCCATACAGCGACGATGCACTTTCCGCCACCCGGCCCGGCACATTGGCGTGGCCGACGATCTTGACGCCGTTCGTGGTTGTCACGATCTCGCCCAATTTCGCACCCTCAACATTACCGCCAGCCTCAACAGCCAGATCGACGATGACGCTGCCGGGTTGCATGGAGGCGACCATTTCCTTGGTAACCAGCACCGGAGCCTGACGGCCCGGGATCAGGGCCGTCGTGATCACCAAGTCTTGCTTTTTGATATGCTCGGCCACCACAGCCTTTTGCTTGGCGAAGTATTCCGGCGGCATTTCCTTGGCGTACCCGGCTTCCGTCTCCGCATCTTTTTCCATTTCCTCATCCACGGTGAGGAACTTGCCGCCGAGGCTTTGCACCTGTTCGCGCGTGGCGGGGCGAACGTCGGTGGCGGTCACCACTGCGCCCAAGCGTTTTGCCGTCGCAATAGCCTGCAGGCCGGCAACGCCGACGCCCATGATGAAGGCTTTAGCCGGTGGGATTGTACCCGCCGCCGTCATCATCATCGGGAACCCTCGACCGAACTCGGCCGCGCCATCCAGCACCGCCTTATAGCCGGCCAAGTTGGCCTGAGATGAAAGAATGTCCATGCTTTGCGCACGACTGATGCGCGGCATCAACTCCATGGCGAAGGCGGTAACACCGGCCTTGGCCAACGCCGCCATGCCCGCGCCATCGGTCAACGCGTTCAAGGACGCCAACAGCATGGCGCCCTTTTTTATCTTGCCGATTTCAGCGCCAACGGGTGCGCGCACCTTCCAGACCATGTCGGCGCTTTTCAGTGCGGCGGCAGCGTCTTTGGCAATGGTGGCTCCGGCGGCTTTGTAGGCGTCATCGGTAAACGACGAGCCCAACCCGGCATCTTTCTCGACGGTGACATCGAAACCCAAGCCAACCAGCTTCCCGACCACGTCGGGGGATGCGGCGACACGGCTTTCACCGCCTTGGGTTTCCTTAGGTATGGCGATCTTCATGATGGGACCCCTTGATTTGCGACCTTCAGCCGGAACCCTGGGTTCCGACCGGGCAATCTTGAGTTTTTCCTGACGATTTTCCTTGCCTTAAGTCAAATGCAGCGCGGAAAATTGCCGGAGGCTGACTATGACCAAGTTCACCGGAAGTCGCAACACCTAGGGGCGGCATTTAGGCCTTCGGGAAGTAATCTTGGCATGTGCCCTCGCGATAGACATCGGTGGTCGCGCAATGCAACCCACCGCCGAACGGATAGGCGTCGCGGAACGGCACCGGAATGACATTGAAGCCAAACTTATCCAACTGCTCCAACTGATGCACCTCGCTGGCCTCGGCGCAGACGGTTTTCTCGTCGATCATCAAAACGTTCATCGATAGCCATACGGAGGAATAGCACAGCGCCGGCGGCTCGTTGTGGGCCGGGCGCGCGGCATCGACGATCTCCCAGTCGTTGCGTTCGAACAACCCCCGGCAGTCGTCGGCGATGCGGCGGTCTGGGTTGTTGATGATCAGGCCCGGACGCAACGGCGTGAAAGTGGCGTCGATATGGATCGGGTACGGATCACCCGGGAAGTTCACCGTATGCACACGGTGATCGGGGAAGTGGCGTTGCAGCCAGTCCGCGCCTTTCAAATTCGTGGTGAAGCCATGCTGCACCACCAGGTCACGCCCGAAGCGCAGGCAATCAGCGGCATCGAACAGAGGTTCTTCTTCTGTCGTGACAAAGTCCTTGCTCGCCACCAACTCCAGGCGCTCATCAATGGTGATGTCATCGGAGAGATAGTCCTCCTTATACGATGCATTGGTGAGGCGCGGCTTCGGCGCGGCCTCATGGCGCATGTTCGGGTCTTCGTTGTAGTAGCGTTGCAGCAAGGGCCGGTAGCACAAATACTCGAACCAACGCGAACGGTAGGACATGGTCGCTTCCAGCATCTCCGAACCCAGCGTCAAGATCACGTCACGCGGCGGCTGGCAGCCAAACATCGACCCGTGTTCCCAGTCCGGCGTGGCGATGGCTTGGCTGAAATCCATCGGTTCGGGCCGGTCGACGCGCACGCCGTGTGCTTCCAAAATACCCGCCAAGTTGTCCAGCTGCGCGTTGGCTTTTTCGACGCTTTCGTCGCTGCGCGGTCCGTACATGCCAAGCATATCGCTATCGGCTGGAATTTTCGGATCGCTAGCGGGCTCAGACGGCGGAATACAGCATCCATCGGCACGTCCGACGATGACATGCTTTAAGGGATCCCATTCGTTCCATGAATTGACGACGGTTTTGCTATCAGTGCCTGTCATGACGCCCTCCGGTAAATCTGGCAACGGAGCTTTTTGACAAACATTGCGGCGCGGGTAAAGCTCGGAGAAACAACTTGGAGGACAATCAGCCCCATGGCGAACCCATGACGAACCCACAACCCGTGGCGCTGGCCATCGGCGCCGGTGACGCGATTGGCGCCGCCTTCGCCCAGCGCTTCGTTGCTGGCGGCTACGCGGTGGCGGTGGCACGGCGCGATGCGTCGAAATCGGAAGGCCTGATTGAACAGATCACCGCCAGCAGCGGCACGCTGAAAGCCTACGCAAGCGACGCGCGGGACGAAGACGCCTGCATCGAATTATTTGACGCCGTAGAAAACGATCTCGGCCCCATCGATGTGGTGCTCTACAACGCCGGCGCCAATGCGCGAGCGCCGATCCTGGAGACCGAGGCCAAACTGTTCCGCAAGGTGTGGGAGTTGAGCTGCTTCGGCGGGTTTCTGGCCGGGCGTGAGGCCGCACGCCGCATGACGCCCAGAGGACACGGCACAATCTTGTATACAGGCGCCACTGCAAGCCTGCGCGGCGGGCCGGGTTTTGCGGCCTTCGCTAGCGCCAAATTCGGGCTGCGCGCCGTGGCGCAAAGCCTGGCGCGCGAGCTCGGCCCCATGGGCATCCATGTGGCGCATCTGGTGATCGATGGCGGTGTCGATAGCCCCGCTATCCATGCCCGCCGCCGCGCTGCCGCCGGTGACGACGATTTGGAATTTCCGCAAGACAGCCTGATCGATTTGGCAACCGTGGCCGAGGCGTTCTGGACATTGAGCCAACAAAAGCGCGACGGCTGGACGCATGAGCTAGACATCCGCCCGTTCGTCGAGAAATGGTGAGAAAATGACCGATAAACGTACCGTTTGGGGCGTCGGCACCAGTCGCACCATCCGCGCCCACTGGGCGCTGATCGAGCTCGGCCTGGACTACGAAACCCAACCCATACGGCCGCGAACGCCAGGCATGGACGACGCAGCGTTTGTCGCCATCAACCCACGCAAGAAAGTGCCGGTGCTGCAAGATGGCACACTGACGATATCCGAAAGCCCGGCTATCGTCTCCTACTTGGCCGAACGGTATTCCACTGACACGACGCGATTGATCCCAGAGGCCATCGAAGACCGCGCACGGTATTTCGAGTGGCAATCGTTCATCACCATGGAACTGGACGCCACATCGCTTTATGTGCTGCGCCGCCATGTGGACCTACCCAGTATCTACGGCGAGGCAAGCGTTGCCGTGGATACCGCGCGCGCCTACTTCGAGCGCATGATCGGCGCCGCGGCGCCGGATGTGGCGGCCGGAGGGCAGTATTTGCTGGGTGATACGTTTTCAGGTGTCGATATCCTGATGCAGAGTTGCTTGTTTTTCGCTGAGCGTTACAAGCTCGACCTACCGAGAGAAATCATCGATTACAGGGAGCGCGTCACCGCCAGACCCGGATACGCCAAAGCGCTGGCTGCGAACAATCCATGACAACAGAAAATTCCAACGACGACCCGCCGGTTGGTCCACTGGCCGGCATCCGCATCATCGACGCCACCTCCGTCGTCTCCGGCCCCGCTGCCATGGGCATGCTGGCCGACCAGGGCGCGGACGTGATCAAGATCGAAAGCCCCAAAGGCGACATCATGCGACATCGTGGGCCCGACCCGGATATGACGCCGGGTTTCGTTGCGTGCAATCGCGGCA
This sequence comes from Rhodospirillaceae bacterium, assembly GCA_018698795.1. Classification (GTDB taxonomy): domain Bacteria; phylum Pseudomonadota; class Alphaproteobacteria; order Rhodospirillales; family Casp-alpha2; genus TMED8. The sequence goes on along the minus strand of JABIPG010000018.1, from coordinate 4,107 downwards.
AGAAATCCGTGACGCTCGACTTGAAAAAACCCGAGGTCGCCGAAATTCTCTGGCGCTTGCTCGAAGGCGCCGACGTATTCGCGCAGAACTACCGCCCCGGCGTGATCGAACGCTTGGGTTTCGATGCCGATACCGTGCTCAAACGTAATCCTGGCTTGGTTTATCTGTCGATCAGCGGCGTCGGCAACAGCGGGCCTTATGCCGACAAACGTGTTTATGACCCGGTCGTGCAGGCGCTTTCGGGGATTGCCGAAGTGCAGGCCGACGCCGACACGGGCCGGCCCAGGATGATCCGCACCATCGTTGCTGACAAAACCACCGCCGCGTTTGCCGCCCAGGCGGTTACGGCAGCCCTATTGTCGCGCGTGCGCACCGGCAAGGGACAGCATGTCGAGATATCCATGCTCGACACCATTGTCTCTTATATTTGGCCGGAAGGCATGGCGCCGTTCACCAAAGTCGGCGCCGAGGACCTGGAGCACAGATCTTCCGCCCACGACATGATCTTCCCCACATCCGATGGCTATATCACGCTTGGTGCGGTATCCGACCCGGAATGGAAAGCGCTCTGTGAAGCCGTCGATCGGCCCGAACTCATCGACGACCCGCGCTTCGTCACGGCGGGTCTGCGCAATACCAATCGCCAAGAACGCCTGGAAACCATTGAAGCCGCGCTGGGGGAAGTCTGCCGCGACGAAATCCTAGCCAAGCTGCAGGCCGCCGATGTGCCCTCGGCGCCGGTGCTGTCGCGCTGGGAGATGCTCGACAACGATCAGGTCAAGGCCAACGACCTGATCCATGAATTGGACCAACCCGGCATGGGCCGGGTCCGTCAGGCGCGCCCAGCAGCACGGTTCAGCGAAACGCCACAGCCCGCACTACGCCCGGCGCGCATGCTTGGCGAGGACACGGAAGGCGTCTTAAGCGAGCTGGGTTTCAGCGACGCTGAAATCGCCGCGTTCCGCGACAGTGGCGCAGTAGGCTAAGAAGCTTCGCAGCAAGCGTCGCCTTCTTGAATGGGCGGGCACGGCACGGTGCCGTAGGAGCAATAAACACAGCAGTCACCGGGCTTGGGTTTCAACACCGCCCCGCACCCCGTGCAATCATAGAAATACTGGCATGCATCGGTCGGCATGGTATCGGTTTGCTGATGGCCGCATTCGGGGCAGGTGATGGTCGAGGAAAGCACGGTCATGCGGCGCGCCGTTTCATCAACGCGTACACCGTAATCGCCACAAACAGGCCTAGCGCCGGCAGCAGAACGAAATCAAGCCAGCCCACCATCGCCGACAATCCAACCGCGCCGAGCAATATGACCAGTGCCGGCGTAAAGCAGCAGATCACCGCGATCACAGTGCCGGTCAGCCCAACCTTGAGGAGTTTATCTTGTGCCATGATCATCTCTTAGCATTTCGAGGCGGCGATTAAGCATCAAACATCCGTGATGATGCTTCCCACAATGATCGACGGGAAGCAGGCGACGCCCCGCCCGCTTCCCCGCTCTATCAATGCGATAGCTTGATCATACCTTTCATGCCGGCATCGTAATGGCCCGGCACATTGCATGCGAATTCCAGCTTGGCGTGCTTTGGGAACGTCCAGATGATTTCGCCCGATTTTCCCGGCTCCAGCAACACGCTGTTTGGATCGTCGTGCATGCCGCTCATCATGGAGCCGTGCCCCATGGCACCTTTCCCCATTGAACTGTTCCCCATTGAACCCGACATCGCTTTGCCAGCATCGCGATTGATCCGATCAGCCTCCAAAACACCGCTCTCCATCATCTTCATCATTTCCGGTGCGTGGGCCATATGCATCTCATGCGTGGCGATATTGAACTCGTGCACCAACTCACCGGCATTGTGGACGACAAACCGAACGGTCTCCCCTTCCTTGATGGAAAGGGATTTTGGCTCATAGTAACTGTCGAACATCTTCACGTTGATGGTGCGGGTCACTTCATTGGCCTTGCCGGGCTTACCGATCTTTGAGGCGTCTTTGTGGCCTGCATCGGCAAAACTGTTATGCGCGGACAAGCCGAGCACCAACACCGTGCATGCGGCTGCGAGGCCACGAAATTTAGATAAAATCATTCACTTCATTCCTTGATCATTCGAAACACTTTGGGCTGGCGCCACACGAAAGGCGTGCCACCAGCAACGTGGAAAATGGAAACGTCGCGTTCGAGCCTCAGGTTCGTGGTGGCGGCGTTTCGTGATCAAGCGGGGCACGCCTGAGAAACCGGTCATAGGCGGCAAAATAATCATCCCGCAATATCGGTAACGCCACATCTGCGCGCAGGTCGTTGTTCAGATAAGCGGAAACACAATGTCCGCCCGCGCCTGGGCAACACTCTTTCAGCAGGCCGTGATCGCAATCCGCCTGAGAATCGAGATGGCTGTGGACGAGATGGCTGTGCGAATGCCGGTCCGGCGACAGGGCCTTGGTTTCCACGTTATCCACTTCATGGCCATGGACGAATTCCGCGAAGCTCGGCGTGGCCGACATCAACAAGGCGACGATCAATGTCACAATTCGGATCATGTTTCGATTTAGAGACTTGCCGGATCGGATGTCAACCCGGTGAGGCTGCGCTTTTGTTGTCCGGCATCATCGAAGTTTTCCGGATGGAGCCATGCATCGAAGGCCGCTTTAATCGCCGGCCAACGTTTGTCGGTGATGGAATACCAGGCCGTGTCGCGGTTGCGGCCTTTATACATAACCGCTTGTTCGAAAATACCTTCGAACTTAAAGCCCAAGCGCAGCGCCGCCGCCCTGGATCCGGCATTGAGCGCGTCGCACTTCCATTCATAGCGCCGGTAGCCCAGTTCATCGAAGGCCCGGCGCATCATCAAAACCATCGCCTCGGTCGCAGCCAGCGTGCGTTGCAAGGCGGGCGCATAAGCAATCGAGCCAACCTCCATCACACCGTTGGCTGCATCAATCCGAAGATAGGCGGCAATACCCTGCGCCTCGCCGCTAGCCTCGCTGACAATGGTATGGAACATCGGGTCATCGCCCATACACGCCGTGTCCATCCAAGCGCGGTAGTCGTCCAAACCATTGAACGGACCACAGGCCATGTAGGTCCACATGCGCCCGTCGGTATCCGCTGCGTTGGCGGCAAACAATTGCGCAGCGTGGCGCTCGGGGTCGATGGGCTCTAACCGGCAACTGCGGCCCTGCATGATCGTTTTCGGCGGATGCGCACGTGCCGTCCAGGCGGGCACGTCATCCCCGATAGCCTGGCCAAATTGGTTCGTGCGCTCAGTCATCCCGCTCCACTCATCCCGCCCCGCTATTTCAGCAGGTTCTTGGCGATGTTAAGCAGGTGGATCTGGCTGGTGCCTTCATAGACCCGAAACGCCCGAACGTCGCGATAGAAACGTTCAATGCCGGTGCCCTTGACGTAGCCCGCGCCACCGAAGATCTGCACCGCCTTATCGGCCACACGACCGCACATTTCGGTCGAGTAGTATTTGCAAAGGCTCACATCCATGGTCACGTCTTCACCGCGGTCGCGCTTTCTGGCTGTTTGCAAAATCAACGCGCGGGCGGCCTCAATCTCAACTTTGCATTCAGCCAACATGGCCTGCACCAGTTGGAATTCACCGATCGCCTTGTCGAATTGTCGGCGTTCCTTGGCGTAGGCAACAGCATCGTCGAGCATGCGGATGGCCGGGCCAGTGGACAGCGCCGACAGATTGATGCGCTGTTTGTTCAGTGCCTTCATCACGGTCTTGAAGCCCATGCCCTCGACCTCACCCAGCACCGCTTTGTCGGGAACGAACATGTCGTCCATGAAAACCTCGCCGATGGGCGCGCCTTCCTGGCCCATTTTCGGGGTCGAGCCGCTGGTGCTCAGGCCTTCCGTGCCGCGCTCGACGATAAATGCCGTAACCCCTCTGCCGCCACGTTCGCCTTCGGTGCGAGCAAAAATCGTGAACAAGTCGGCGACCGGCGCCAACGTGATGTAGCATTTCGCGCCGTTGATGATGTAGCCGCCGTCGACTTTCTTGGCGCGTGACTTCATCGCCGTCGCGTCCGACCCGGCTGTCGGTTCGGTCAGTGCCAGACAACCGATCAACTCGCCCGAGGCCAAGCGTG
>JABIPG010000061.1 GCA_018698795.1 Rhodospirillaceae bacterium | reverse complement strand
GTGCTGTGACACCGGCAATGAAACCAACCACTGTTTTGGTGGTGCCTGAATCTTTAATCAACTGTGCGCCGTCTTCTTCAGCGGAGCCGCCGATTTCACCGATCATGACAATTGATTCGGTTTCGTCATCGCCTAAGAACATCTCCAGGCAATCAACGAAATCTGTGCCGTTGACCGGATCACCGCCGATGCCGATGCAGGTTGTTTGGCCAAGGCCGGCGGCGGTGGTTTGGCCGACGGCTTCATAGGTCAAGGTGCCGGATCGCGATACGATGCCGACGGTGCCGCGACGATGAATGTGGCCCGGCATAATGCCGATCTTGCATTCGTCAGGCGTGATGATGCCCGGACAGTTTGGCCCGATCAGGCGTGTCGAGGAACCTTCAAGCGCGCGCTTGACGGTCACCATGTCGATCACCGGAATGCCTTCAGTGATGCACACCACCAGCGGAATTTCGGCGGCGATGGCTTCCAGGATGGCTTCTGCCGCGAACGGTGGCGGCACATAAATCACTGACGCGTTGGCGCCGGTTTTATTGACCGCATCAGCAACAGTATCGAAAACAGGTAGTCCTAAATGCTCAGCACCACCCTTGCCCGGCGTCACGCCGCCGACCATTTTGGTGCCGTAAGCAATGGCTTGTTCTGAATGGAAGGTGCCCTGCGCGCCGGTAAAGCCTTGGCAGATGACCTTGGTATTGGAATCAACAAGAACAGACATCAGGCGGCCTCCTTCACGGCTTTAACAACTTTCCGGGCGGCATCTCCAAGATCATCGGCGGAAATGATCGGCAGTCCTGAATCTGCCAAAATCTGTTTTCCCTCTTCGACTTTGGTGCCTTCCAAACGGACCACCAAGGGCACGCTGATGCTGACTTCTTTGGCCGCCGTCACGACGCCTTCGGCGATGACGTCGCAGCGCATGATGCCGCCGAAGATGTTGACCAAAATGCCTTCGACCTTGGGGTCTGAGAGGATGATCTTAAATGCCGCCGTCACTTTCTCGGCGGTGGCGCCGCCGCCGACATCAAGGAAGTTGGCCGGCTCACTGCCACACAACTTGATGATGTCCATGGTCGACATCGCCAGTCCGGCGCCATTGACCATGCAACCGATGGAGCCATCCAGGCTGATATAATTCAGATCATACTTGCCGGCTTCCAGTTCTCTTTCGTCTTCCTCGTCCTCGTCGCGCATGGCTTCGATGTCGGGGTGACGGTAGAGCGCGTTGTCATCGAAATTGACCTTGGCATCCAGTGCCATGACATCACCGGCGCCGGTGACCACCAGCGGGTTAATCTCAACGAGTGAGCAATCTAAATCGATGAACGCCTGATACAGCGCTAACATCAGTTTTACCGCCGATTTGACTTGGCCGCCTTCGAGCCCCAGGCCAAAAGCCAACTGGCGGGCGTGATAACCCTTCATGCCGACAGCTGGGTCGATGGCGACTTTGAGGATTTTCTCCGGTGTCGCCGCGGCGACTTCCTCAATTTCCATGCCGCCCTCGGTCGAGGCCATCATCGTCAGGCGAGAGGTTTCACGGTCGAGCAGCATGCCGAGGTAGAGTTCGCGCGCGATGTCGCAACCTTCCTCGATATAAATCCGCTTCACTTCCTTGCCCGCTTCACCGGTTTGCTTGGTCACCAATATCTGGCCGAGCATCTCCTCGGCGCTTTCTTTAACCTCGTCGACGGACTTGACGACACGCACGCCGCCCTTGCCATCCGGGTTGCTTTTAAACCGACCGGCGCCACGGCCACCGGCGTGGATTTGGGATTTCACCACATAGACCGGCCCGCCGAGTTCCTCGGCGATGGCAACGGCTTCGGCTGTGGTAAACGCTACTTTTCCCTGTGGAACGCTGACGCCATATTTGGCCAGCACTTCTTTACCCTGATACTCGTGAATGTTCATGATGACCTCTTCAAGTTGGAGAAGCTGGCTCGGTTATTATTTCTTCTGCGCCGGCGCTTTTTTAACGGGTGCTTTTTTAGCCGGTGCCTTTTTGACAGGCGCCTTTTTCACGGCAGCCTTTTTTACCGGGGCTTTCTTAACAGGCGCTTTCCGGGCCGGTGCTTTTTTAGCTGGCGCTTTTTTAGCAGGGGCTTTTTTAGCCGGTGCGGCTTTCGCCTTGGCGCCCGCGGCCTTGATCTTTTGGGTTAGGGCGACCAAGCCTTTGACGGCGTTGACCGATTTACGGAACATGGCGCGTTCCGTAGCATCAAGCTTGATCTCGACAATCCGCTCGACGCCCTTGGCGCCAATCACTACCGGCACACCGACATAGATGCCCTTGATCCCGTACTGGCCATTCAGATAGGCGGCGCAGGGCAGCACGCGCTTTTTGTCTTTCAGATAGCTGTCGGCCATGGCGATGGCTGATGCCGCCGGTGCGTAGAAGGCGGAACCGGTTTTTAACAAGCCGACAATCTCACCGCCGCCCATGCGGGTGCGCTGAACGATTTCTTCAATGCGCTTCGCGGTGGTCCATTTCATTTTCACCAGATCCGGCAGTGGAATGCCGGCGACCGTGGAATAGCGGATTGACGGCACCATGGTGTCGCCGTGGCCGCCGAGCACGAATGCGGTGACGTCTTCAACCGAAACATTGAATTCTTCCGCCAGGAAATACTGGAACCGCGCCGAGTCGAGTACACCAGCCATACCGACCACCATGTTGTGCGGCAAGCCGCAGGCGTCACGCAGGACTTGCACCATGGCATCGAGTGGATTGGTGATACAGATGACGAAAGCTTTGGGGGCATACTTCTTGATGCCGGCGCCAACTTGTTCCATCACCGAGGTGTTGATGCCGATCAGGTCGTCGCGGCTCATGCCCGGCTTGCGGGCGACGCCGGCGGTAACAATGATCACATCGGCGCCACGAATACCGGCATAGCTTTTGGTGCCGCTCAGCTTGGCGTCAAAGCCATCAACCGGGCTTGATTCGGCAATGTCCAAAGCCTTGCCGGCGGGGATGCCGTCAACGATGTCGAAAAGAACAATGTCGCCCAATTCCTTGAGCCCAGCCATGTGAGCCAAAGTGCCGCCGATGTTGCCGGCGCCGATGAGCGCAATTTTATTTCGTGCCATGAAAAGTATCTCCGTGCTTGCAATTTGAATCTCTGCCCATGCGACGCAATAACAATGGCCGCGGGAGCATCAAGTCGTACCGGGTTTGTTTGGGAAGGGCAAGGAATTCACTGAAAAAACAAAGCGTTTGCGGACCAATCGGTCCATAATCAATTACCCACGATGCGGTAACGCCATATACTCTGGCGACTGCATTTCGATCAATCTCGATGTGGTGCGTTCAAATTCGAAGGCGCCATCGCCCTCAGTATAAAGCTTCGTCGGGCCGGCTTCGGCCGAGCAGACCAGCTTAACCTTGGCGTCGTAGAGGGCATCTATCAGGGTGACGAACCGTTTCGCCTGATCGCGTTTCGCCGGTCCCATGAGGGGGATATCGGCCAGCACCAAGGTATGGAAGTATTCGGCGAATGCCAGATAATCACCGGGGCCTAGCGGTTGACCGCAAAGATCAATGAAATTGACATAAGCGACCCCCTCGGCGGCACGCGGCACGTCGACCTCGCGGCCATTGACCTGTAATTTGCGCGGCTGTGACGGCATGCCGATGGATAGCTCGTCGAAGGCGCGCTCGAGCTTGGTCGATGTATCGGCGCCGTTGGGTGTCATGAAGACGTCCATGGATTGCAACCGTTCCAGGCGGTAGTCGGTGCCGTTGTCCAATTCCACGGCTTCCATTTTTTCCAGGAAGACATCAATGAACGGCAAAAACCTTTCGCGTTGCAGGCCGTCCTTGTAGAGGTCGCTGGGATGTCGATTGGAGGTGGCGACAACGACAATGCCGCGCTCGAACAAGGCCTCGAACAATCGCCCCAGGATCATCGCGTCGGCGATATCGGTGACATGGAATTCATCGAAGCACAGCAACCAGGCGCGATCGACGATGACCTTGGATAGCGCCTCCACCGGGTCGCGTCCTTCCGGCACCTTGCCAGCTTTTTGCGCCTCGCGGAATGTGTGCAGACGTTTGTGCACCTCCTGCATGAAGGCATGAAAGTGCACATGTTTTTTCTCTTCTTCGTCGACCATACAATGGGCGAAAAACAAATCCATCAGCATGGTTTTGCCGCGCCCGACACCGCCCCAGAAATACAGACCGCGCGGCGGTTCTTTTTTGCCGCCACGGAACGACAACCGCGCCCGCCATCCGGTCTTGCCCATTTGTTGGCTGTATTCAGAGAGTGTCTCCGCCAGCTTTTGCAGCCGCGCCATGGC
>JABIPG010000259.1 GCA_018698795.1 Rhodospirillaceae bacterium | reverse complement strand
CGCGGGCTTGCCGTTGATCTTTCTTTTGTGGGTGGTGTTCTCGCTGTTCGCGCCGGGATATTACGGCCTTTAGGAAAAGACCGGTCTACCAATCCTGTTTCAAGGTCTGGTTGATGAACGGCGCAATCTCATCGAGTGGCAGTACAGCGGCGCAGATGCCGTCTTTCGCAACGGCACCGGGCATGCCCCAAACGACACTCGATTCCTCATCTTGTGCGATCAGCGTGCCGCCCGCCTCGACGATGGAGCGGCTGCCGTTTAAGCCGTCCGCCCCCATGCCGGTCAGCATGGTGGCCAAGATATTGCCGCCGTAGATATCAACCAAACTGGCGAATAGCGGGTCGACCGCTGGGCGGCAGAAGTTTACTGGTGGGCTTTGGTCAATTGCGATTTCAGGACCGTTCGGCCCCTTGCAGACCGTCATGTGATGGTCGCCGGGGGCTAGATAAATGTGGCCGGGCAGCAACGGCTCACCGTGTTTGCCTTCGGCGCAGGGGAGAGCGCTGTGTTTATTGATGTGGCCCGCGAGCAGTGCTGTGAATGTTGCCGGCATGTGCTGCGTGATGACGACCGGCAACTTCAAACTCGACGGCAACAGCGCCAAAACCGAGAACAGCGCCTGCGGCCCGCCGGTAGAACTGCCGAAAGCGAGGATTTGCGGCGCTTTTGTCGATGCCGGGCGTAGCGAAATCGGTTTTGACAATTCACGCTTGGGCCGCGGCTGCGGCAAATCGCGGTGCAACGTCGTATGGCGTCCCTCGACCTCACGGGTCGAACGACCGAAGGCCATCAGCACGGATGTCAAACCGTCGGTGAAATCCTTCTCGGTTCTTTTTGAGTGCGACGACGGCGTCACCAGAAACTCCGCCGCGCCTTCCATCAGCCCCATCATCGAGATTTTGACGTTGGTGAACGAAAGGCTGCCGACCATCAACACCTTGAGGTGCGGATCGAGCCTGAACATGCGGCTGAGTGTGACCTTGATTTGCGCTTCCGTCTGGCCGATATCGAGCACCACGGCGTCGATCACCTGACGGCGAAGAGCACTGACCGCGCTGACGCCGTCGACAACTTGTGCCACTAACGTCAAACGCGGATCAGCCTCTACGATCCCCCGCACTTTGTCGCCAACAAAACCGGGATCGGCGACGATCATCACCCGAATGGGCTCACCGGCCTTGGTCGCAATCTCAATTTCACGCTGCGCTACGCTCATACCTGCACACCAAAATGGAAAAAGGTATTACAACAACGACGTTACGCCCAAAGCCGTTTCGAAACAATTAGCGGTTCACGAGTATTCACACGAACTCAACGTCGGGTTCACTTGCTGCGCCGCACAAAAAAAATTGACCGCCCGCCGCCTGCCGCTTATAAGCGCCGTGGGCCACGACCTCCCAACGGGTCGCAGCCCTTCTTGGAAGAGAAGGGAGTCAATATGACCATTTTCCAAAAACCGGCAATTGTGCCGGCCAATCCTCGTTTTTCATCCGGTCCCTGTGCCAAACGTCCTGGTTGGACGCTTGAGGGACTTTCCGACGCCTCGCTGGGCCGTTCGCACCGCGCCAAAGAGGGCAAATCCAAACTCCGTGACGTGATCGAGCGCACCCGCGCGGTTCTCGGCGTGCCGGCGGACTACCGCATCGGCATCGTGCCGGCCTCGGATACGGGCGCCGTCGAGATGGCGCTGTGGTCGCTATTGGGGGCGCGCGGCGTCGATATGCTGGTGTGGGAAAGCTTCGGCAAAGGCTGGGCCACCGACGTCACCAAACAACTGAAACTCGATGACGTGCGCGTGCTCGACGCTGACTACGGCGAGCTGCCGGACTTGGGCGGGGTCGATTTCAGCCGCGACGTAGTGTTTACCTGGAACGGCACCACGTCGGGCGTTTGCGTACCGGACGGCGACTGGATCGCAGCCGATCGCAGCGGCCTGACCATCTGCGACGCCACATCGGCGGCGTTCGCCATGGATCTGCCGTGGGACAAACTCGATGTCACCACCTACTCGTGGCAAAAAGTGATGGGTGGCGAAGCGGCGCACGGCATGGTGATCTTGAGCCCCCGCGCAGTCGAGCGGCTAGAGAGCTACACACCGCCCTGGCCGATGCCGAAAATCTTCCGCCTGACCAAAGCCGGCAAGCTGATCGAAGGCATTTTCGAGGGCGCCACCATCAACACGCCGTCCATGCTGGCGGTCGAGGATGCGCTCGACGGCCTGAAATGGGCTGAGAGCATCGGCGGCCTTCGGGGCCTGATGGCGCGCAACTTCAACAACATCGGCGCCATCGTCGGCTGGGTGCGCCAGAGCGACAACTTCGCTTTCCTGGCCAAGGACCCGGCCAATCTGTCACCCACGTCGGTATGTCTGGTGATCACCGCTGCGTGGTTTACGGCGCTCGACGCCGCCGCCCAGGCCGCCGCCGCCAAGCAGGTTGTGATGCTGCTCGACGGCGAAGGCGTGGCGCTGGATATCGGCGCCTACCGCGACGCCCCCCCAGGGCTTCGCATCTGGGCCGGGGCTACGGTGGAGACATCCGATCTTGAGGCCCTGTTCCCGTGGTTGGAATGGGCGCTGCAACAAACCCAAACGACGCTTGAAGCGGCGTGAGAGAGGGAGAACAACAATGGTTAAAGTTCTGATATCCGACAAAATGAGCCCGCTCGCGGCTGAGTGCTTCACCCAGCGCGGCATCGAGGTCGACGTCAAACCCGGCATGACCCCCGAAGAGCTGACCCAGTGCATCGGTGAATACGACGGCCTGGCCGTGCGTTCCGCCACCAAGGCGACAGCCGATGTGATCGCGGCGGCGGAGAACCTGAAAGTCATCGGACGCGCCGGCATCGGTGTCGACAACATCGACCGCGACGCCGCCACGTCACGCGGCATCGTTGTCATGAACACACCGTTCGGCAATTCCATCACCACCGCCGAACATGCGATTTCGCTGATGCTCGCCGTGGCGCGGCAAATCCCCGCCGCCGATGCCTCGACCCAGGCCGGCAAGTGGGAGAAATCCAAGTTCATGGGCGTCGAGTTGATGGGCAAGACGCTGGGCATCATCGGTTGCGGCAATATCGGCTCGGTGGTCGCCGACCGCGCGCAGGGCCTGAAAATGAAGGGCGTCGCGTTTGACCCGTACCTGTCGCCCGAGCACGCCAAAACCATCGGCGTCGAGAAGGTCGAGTTGGACGAGCTGTTCCAACGCGCCGATTTTATTTCCATGCACACACCGTTGACTGATGCCACCAAGGGCATCGTCAACAAAGAGGCGTTTGCCAAAATGAAGGACGGCGTGCGCATCGTGAACTGCGCGCGCGGCGGCCTGATCGTTGAGGCCGACCTGAAGGTTGCGCTCGATGAGGGCAAAGTGGCGGGCGCGGCCTTGGATGTGTTCGAGGAAGAACCGGCCACGGACAATCCGTTGTTCGGCCACCCCAACATGGTGGCGACGCCGCACTTAGGCGCATCGACCATCGAGGCGCAGGAGAAAGTCGCCGAGCAAGTGGCCGAACAAATGGCCGACTATCTGCTCACGGGGGCGGTCACCAACGCCTTGAACATGGCCTCGGTCTCGGCCGAGGAAGCGGCGCGCTTGAAGCCTTTCATGGTATTGGCCGCGCAGCTGGGCTCGTTCGCCGGGCAGGCGACCAACAGCGCCATCAAGGAAATCACCATTTCCTACGAAGGCATCTGCGGTGAGATGAACTGCAAGCCGTTGACCGCCGTGGTGCTGCAAGGCCTGCTGTCGCCGTTGATGGAGGGCATCAACATGGTCAACGCGCCAGCCATCGCTAAGCAGCGCAACATCAACATCAAGGAACTCCGCTCCGACGATGCGGGGTCGTACCAATCGTTGATCACCGTCGATGTGATCACCGAGCAGCAAAGCCGCTCGATTAAGGGCACGCTGTTCAACGATGAGCCCCGCGTGGTCGAAATCAAGGGCATCTCCATCGACGCCAAGCTCGGCCCCAACATGCTCTACATCACCAACCACGACAAACCGGGCCTGGTCGGCAACCTGGGCAAAACCCTCGGCGATGCGGGCATCAACATCGCCACCTTCCATCTGGGCCGGTCGGACGAAGGCGGCGACGCCATTGCCCTGATCGAGGTCGACGGCACACCGTCGGCGGAGGTCTTGGGTGTGTTGGCGAAACTCGAACACATCGTGCAGACGATTCCGATGCGGTTTTAGCGCACCCTAGCGCTGCGATACCCGGTCCGCGTGCTGCGCCAGCGCTTGCCGAGCCCAATAGTGGCCCGCGGCGATCAGCGGTCGGGCGCGGTAGAATTCGTGCGTCTGACAGATGTTGCCGGGAATCTCGATCAGGATATCCGGCGGGTAAGAGGCCAGCCGATAGCGGGCGATGGTGCTTTGCATGGTGTCGAAGGTGCCGAGCAGCACGTCGGTGAGGCGCAGGTCGTCTTGCGTCTCATCCTTCTTGTCGGTTTCCAGTCCGAGCCGTTCCTGCGCCAGGCTTAGAAACTGATCTATGCGCTCGCGGTAGGTCTCCAACTCGGTGCGGTGGTTGTTCAGATCGACGTCGCCGTAGGGGTTGGCAATGTCGTAGCCCGACAGGCTGACGGCCACGCTCAAGTCGGTCTTATCGAACATCGCCGGCGCGCTCGGCAACGGATTGAGCAAACCTCCATCGACCAGAAGCCGGCCGTCCAGTTGTTTCGGCGTAAAGATGCCGGGAATGGCGATGGAGGCGCGGATCACGTCGAAAAGATCGCCGGAATTAAACCAAACCTCGGTGCGGTCTTCGAAGTCGGTGGCGGCGGCGGAGAACCGGATAGGCAAATCCTCGATGCGGTGGGTCCCCACCATCTCGCGCAGGCTGTCCATGATCAGGTCGCCCTTCATCATGCCGGTGCGCGACGTGAGCGATATGTCGAGGAACTTGAGCACGTCCCATTCCTGCAAGTTGCTCACCCATTCGGCGTAGGCGTCCAACTTGCCGGCACAATAAAGCCCGCCGACCAGCGCCCCTATGGAGCAGCCGACGACGGACTTGATCTCGAAACCTTGGGTTTCCAGCTCGCGGATGACGCCGATATGCGCGAGGCCGCGCGCGCCGCCGCTGCCGAGGATCAGGCTGACCGATTTATCCATACCGCAAGTTCCTTTGTCGGGTACCGCCCTGTTGCTATTGATTCGAGCTGCTAAACGGCGGGTCGGGCCAAGGACCGAGTTGAGCTATTTGCCTTTGAAGCCTATTTGCCTTTGAAAACCGGCGGGCGTTTGTTCAAGAAGGCGTCCATGCCTTCGTGGAAATCCTCGCTCATGTAACAACTGAGAATGAGGTCGCTGCCGCCGCCCGCCGGCAGTTGATTCCTGAGCCGCAACAGCGCGTTTTTGGCGGCCATTAAAGTAAGCGGTGCGTAGGTGGCGATCTCGCGCGCCAGTTCCTCGGCGCGGGGCGAAACCGCTTCGGGCGTCTCCACCACTTCCGACAAGAAACCGTACTCGAGCGCGGCGGCCGCATCGATCATTTTGGCGTAGAAAATCAACTCTTTGGCGCGCGCCGAGCCGATCAAATCGTTCAACCGCGCGAAGTTGGTCATCGACAGGCAGTTGCCGAGCGTGCGCGCGATGGGAAAGCCGAACCGCGATGTGCTGGCCGCGATGCGGATATCGCAGCATGCCGCGATCCCGGCGCCGCCACCGGCGCAGGCGCCGCGGATCGCCGCGATGGTCGGCACCTGGCAGGTTTCGACGGCGGTCAGTACGCGGTCGATGCGCGCTTCGTATTCCAGCGCGTCTTCTTCCTTGTCGAAGGTGGTGAACTGCGACATGTCGGTGCCCGCGGCGAAGGCTTTGTCGCCGGCACCCGTGAGGATCAGGGCGCGGATATCCTTTTTCTCGCTCGCCTCGACGCAAATCTGGGCCATGCGCTCATACATCTCAAAGGTCATGGAGTTGCGCTTTGCAGGGCGGTTGAAGGTCAGGAAACCGATATCGTCGCGCACCTCATAGAGAATGTCGTCCCCGGCATTGGCCGCAAGCTCGGGATTAAAAAGCGCGGTGGATGTTTCAGATTGTGAATCGGTGGATGAGGCGGACGACATGGATGATTGCTCCTTTGGTGGGCTACTGGTGGCGGCGGTGTTGGTGCGACACCATAGGCCAGCCCAAAAGACCACTCAATCAGCAGATACCAGCCGCTCGTAGAGATGCCACGATGTGTGGCCCAGTACCGGGAAGATGAAAATCACGCCGACGAACATTGGCGCGATGGCAAGCAAGCTCAGCGCCCCGACCACAGCCCCCCAACCCAGCATGACCACAGGGCTGGCGCGGACGGTTTTCACACTGGTGATCATCGCCGTGACGAAATCGATGTCCTTGTCCATCAGCAGCGGCATGGCGATCACCGTGAGTGAGAACAGCGCGGTCGCCAAGGCAGCCCCGACGCACGACCCCACGGCCAAGAATCCAAAGCCTTCGGGTGTCGTGAACACCAGCGTGGCCAGGCTTTCGAGCGTCTGGGAAGGTTGATGCTGTAAAAACAGGGCCAGCAACAACCGCACTTGATAGGCCCACATCCAAAAAGCGAACAGAAACACCAAGGCCATCCAGCCGAACTCACGGCGTTGCTGATTGAACACAACCAACAGAACCTCCGACGTGACGACAGCCTCGCCCCGGGCATGCCGGCGCGACATTTCATACAGGCCTGCCGCCAAAAACGGCGCGACGAGGGGAAACCCGACGCCCACCGCGATAAGAATCCAGACCTGATCGAACACCATAAACCCGGCCATCAACAACCCGCCGAACGCCGCGTAGACAAGACCGAAAAACAAGCTCAGCGCTGGGCGGATGGTCATATCGCGCCATCCGGCGGCGAGGGCGGTTTTGATGTCGGCGACGGTGGCGGCGGTGACGTGCAGGCGGATAGGGGGTGGGGCCGCCCCTGGCGTCTGGTCTGGATTGTCGTCGGTCGGCATATTGGGATACCCCCCCCCCAGTTGGCGGTTTTCCGCGCGTGCGTGGATAAGGGTAACACACTTCACGATGTCGGGTTACAGAGCAGGGGTTGAAGGGCCGATAAGGTTGCTGTTCAATCCGTCGGCAGGCCCCATCAACACAACAGTGGTGCAACAATATGTACGCGGCTCGCATAACCGATTTCCGCCGAAGATTGGCCGCGGCAGGCTTTGACGCCGCGATCATCTCCGACGATGACAACATCTACTACCTGACGGGTTTTTACGATTATCTCCACATGGATTTCGGCCGCCCGACGCTGCTGGTCGTGCCGAGAGACGGCAAAAGCGTGCTGATCACGCCCAGCATGGAACTTGATATGGCCCAAGACGCCGCTCACGTCGACCGGATCGCCGCCTGGAACGACGGCCTCGGCAACGAGTGGCGCGAGGAATTGCCCGCCCTGACGTCCAAGGCGGGGCGCATCGGTATCGAGTTTGACCTGATGCCGCCGATGGTGCGGAACTATGTGGACGGGCTAATAGGAGAGGGGCCGGGGCAGGACAGGCAGCGGCTGGGCGATGTCGTGCCGGTGCTCTCCGAGATGCGCATGGTTAAATCCGCCCACGAGTTGCAAATG
>JABIPG010000019.1 GCA_018698795.1 Rhodospirillaceae bacterium | reverse complement strand
CTTAACGTCTTTTCCGTGCCATCCCGGCTGATGATTTGGGCATCGACCAAGATATCGGCCATCCCGCCGCCATAGGCGCCGGCGTTCATGCGCACCGCACCGCCGACGGCACCGGGCACGCCGGAGAGAAACTCCAACCCCGTGATCCCGGCATCGCGCGCTGCTCGGGCAACATTGAGGTCCGCGGCACCAGCACCGGCAATGATCTCCGATCCCTCGACACGAACGGTACTGAATTCACGCCCCAACCGGATCACCACACCATCAATGCCGCCGTCACGAATTAACAAGTTCGACGCATAACCAAATACAGTCAGCGGAACATCCGTCGGCAAGCCGGCCAGAAAATGTTTCAGGTCTGCGATATTCTCGGGTTGGAACAAAACTTCCGCCGGACCACCGGTTTTGAACCATGTGAAGCGCGCCAGTGGCGCTTGCGCGCTCAAAATACCGCGCACGACCGGCAGTCGTCCCATCAACGAAGGTGTGTGCTCAGCCGGCATCATTCGCCACCTCCTTTACCTGCGCGCGCAGCTTGCGCAAATCTTCGGGCAAGGCATTGGCCCATGCCGTGATACTGCCGGCACCCAGGCAAACCACCATGTCGCCGGTCTCCGCTATGTCATTGATCAGCACCGGCAGATCTTGCGGTGTGCTCAATGGTTGCGCCGCCCGATGGCCGTGATGACGCAACCCCTCGACCAGCGCGTCCGCATGCACACCCTCGATCGGCGCTTCACCCGCCTCATGAACCGGCGCGACAATCACCGCATCGGCATCGTTGAAACAGGTGCAGAAATCCTCAAACAGATCGCGCAATCGGGTATATCGATGCGGCTGCACCACTGCGATGACCCGCCCTCGGGTTGCGGATCGGGCGGCTTTCAAGACAGCCGAAATCTCCACCGGGTGGTGCCCGTAGTCGTCAATGACGGTGATCCCGTCGACCTCGCCGGTGCGTGTGAAGCGACGCTTGACGCCTTCGAAGCCGGCCAAAGCGGTGCGCATGTTGCTCTCGGAAATCTGCATTTCCCAGGCGATGGCCACGGCGGCCAGAGCATTCTGCACGTTGTGCTCGCCAATCATCGGCAACAAAAAGTCTTTGTAGTGACTTTCGTCGCCCGACTTGCGGTCCGTCACCACGACATCGAACCGCGTGCCGCCCGGCCCCGTTTGCAAATCGATGCCGCGCACATCGGCCTGTGGCGAAAAACCATAAGTGATGATGCGCCGGTCCGAAACCCGAGGAATCATCGCCTGAACCTCCGGATGATCGACGCAAAGTGTGGCGAAGCCGTAAAACGGAATGTTTTCGACGAAGGTATCAAAGGCGCGGCGCAGATCGTCGAAAGTGCCGTAATGCTCCATGTGCTCGGGATCGATATTGGTAACCACGGCCACCGTCGCCGGTAATTTCAAAAACGTACCGTCGGACTCATCGGCTTCCGCCACCAGCCAGTCTCCGCTGCCGAGCCGTGCGTTCGAGCCCCAGGCGTTGATGATGCCGCCGTTGATCACTGTCGGGTCGAGTCCCGCGCCATCCAGCATCGCCGCGACCATTGATGTGGTGGTGGTTTTCCCATGCGTGCCGCCGACCGCAATCGACCATTTCAGACGCATCAGTTCGCCCAGCATCTCGGCGCGACGCACCACCGGGATCAATCGATCGCGCGCAGCGGCCACTTCCGGGTTGTCGTTTCCAACCGCCGACGACACCACTACAACTTGCGCGCTGCCTAAATTGGCGGCGTCGTGGCCGACCGCCACGGAAATACCAAGCCCCCGCAGTCGTTGAACATTGGCGCTTTCGCCCAAATCCGATCCCTGCACGGCATAGCCGAGCGTATGCAGCACTTCGGCAATGCCGCTCATGCCAATGCCGCCGATACCGACGAAATGCAGCGTGCCCAGATCGAGGGGAAGGCTTCTCATGCCGCTCTCCGATCACCATTGGCGCCGTTGGGGATCAACCCGATCACCAGTTTACCAAGCGCCTTCGCGGCATCGGGACGGCCCAAGGTTTTCGCGTTCGCCGCCGTGCGCTCGAGGACGACCGGCATGCCGAGCAGAGACTCGATGCGGCCCGCCAAGGATTCTGCGCTAAACGCCTCTTCCGGTATCAGCCATCCGGCGCCGGCGTCATCCACGGCATGCGCGTTACGGGCTTGGTGATTGTCGGTCGCATAAGGATACGGAACCAGCAGCGAAGGCCTGCCGACGGCCGTGACCTCTGCCACCGTCGATGCCCCCGCACGGCTGATCACCAAATGGGCGCCAGCCATGCGCGCCGGCACATCATCGAAGAAACTGGCAAGCTCTGCGTCGATGCCGGTTTTCGCGTAAGCGTCTCGAACGCGCTCCAAGTCTTCCGAGCGACACTGCTGCACGACATGCAGTCGGCTGCGTATGCCGTCTGGTAAGGCTGCTACGGCGGCCGGCACGACATCGCTGAGCACGCGCGCGCCTTGTGAACCGCCAATTACCAGCAACCGCACCGGCCCATCAACAGTGATCTCCGGGTACGGAGTATCTTGCTGCTCCAGTACGGACGGACGGACCGGCATACCGGTCAACTGCACCTTCGATTTGGCCCCTTCCGGCAGGCCTTCGACGACCTCATAGCATGTCGCGACATGGTCCACACGCGGTGCCAGCAACCTGTTCGCCCGGCCCAGCACGGCGTTTTGTTCATGGATGGCGGTGGCGAAACCGCCCATGCACGCAGCCAGCATCGTCGGCACCGATGCGTATCCGCCAAACCCGACAACCACATCGGGCCGCAGCTTTTTCAACAATCCGCGCGCCTGGAATAGGCCGATAGCCAATTCCGGGCCGCTTTGCAACAGTGCCAGAATCCGTTTCCCGGCCACACCGCCCGCACGAATTCGGTGCGTTTCCAACTCTCCCAGCACACCCGAATAGGTGTCTCCACGTCGGTCCGTAAACAAGGCCAAACGGCAATTTCGGCGCACCAGTTCCGTGGCCAGTGACTCGGCGGGGAAAACGTGCCCACCCGTGCCGCCCGCAGCCAAAACGATCAGGGGTTTGCGCGCATTTATCATCGCAAAACCTCCTGGTCGGGCTTGAGGCGCGTTAACGCGAGCACCATTCCCAGCCCGAGCCCAAGCGCCAAGGTCGATGAACCGCCGTAAGAGATAAACGGTAGCGTCATACCCTTGGGCGGCATCAAGTTGACCGTTGATGCCATGTTGATCAGCGCCTGCAACCCGAACTGCGTCAGCAGCCCGGCAACCGCCAGCAATACGAACAAATCCTGATCTTTCAGCACACGACTGAAACCACGCAGCACAACAAAGACAAACAGCGCCAGCACGATCAGACAGGCGATCAGGCCAAATTCCTCTCCGGCTACAGCAAAGATAAAATCCGCATGCGCATCAGGCAGCACTTCCTTCACCCGACCTTCACCGGGCCCACGCCCGGCCCATCCGCCGTTGCGGAACGCATCAAGCGAACGCGCGACTTGGTAGCCGGTGCCGGCTTCGGGGTCGAGGAACCTGTCCACCCGCGATCGCACATGATCAAACGTAAAGTAAGCGCCCGCGCTGCCGCCCAAAATCAGGACCGCGATAAACGCGACAAAAACTAACGGCAAACCGGCAACGAAAAACTGCACCGCCCAAATTGCGGCGACCACCAAGGTCATGCCAACGTCAGGCTGCAACAACAGTAACCCGGCAACAACGATGAAAAGCCCCGTCGCCAGACTGTATCCCGGGAAGTGGTCATCGATTTTGCGAACCGCAAAGAACCACGCTGCCAAAACGGCGAAGCCCGGCTTGATGAATTCGCTGGGTTGTAATGAAAACCCGCCCAACTGCAACCAGCGCGTCGCGCCCTTGATCTCCGTGCCCGAAACCAACGTGGCGCCCATCAAAATGATTGCACCACAGGTCGTCAGTGCAGCCAACCGGCGCACCCCGCGCGGCGACAAGAAAGACACCATCACCATGACAAACAACGCCAAGCCGATGAACACCATTTGTCGGCGAGCAAAATGGAACGTATCGAGGCCAATGCGTTCAGCTACCGACGGCGACGCGGCCAGGGTCAAAATGACACCCGCCAGACCCAATCCAACCAAGGCCGCCAGCAACCAACGATCAACGGTCCACCACCAGCGTCCGACCAAGCTCGTATCTGTCCGTGCCCAAGTGGTCATGCGACACCTTCCTGCACGGCGACCGGCACGTCGGTGCCCGGAAACAGGCCCGGCTCTTCATAGGGGTCGAGATGTGTGCCCGGCAGGGCCTCGACCAAATCCTTGAACACGTCGCCACGGGCCTCGAAATTGCTGAATTGATCGAACGACGCACAGGCCGGCGACAGCAGCACCACGGGCCGAGAGGCGACATCGCCCTTGGCACCTTTGAAGGCCTCGCCGACGGCTGTATCCAGCGTACCGGAAAGCGTAAACGGCACTTTGCCATCGATGGCGTGCGAGAACGGCAGTGCGGCTTCGCCGATCAGATAGGCATGGCGCACGTGATCGAGATGTTGCATGGCAATGCCCAAGCCGCCGTCTTTGGCGAGCCCGCCAGCAATCCAATGAATGGCTTCATAACTGGCCAGCGCACGCGCAGCGGCATCGGCATTGGTGGCTTTGGAATCGTTGACGAACGCAACACCATCCACCAACGCCACCGGTTCTTGGCGATGCTCCAAACCGGGGTAGCTCTGGATACCAGACACAATGACGTGCGGCGCAACGCCGGCGGTTTTCGCCGCCGCATACGCAGCAGCGGCGTTCTGGCCGTTGTGGCTGCCCGTCAGGCTCGGATTTTCGCGCAAATTGCAGACCGGCGTCGCAGAATTCTCCGTGTCATCGAACAAGATACCATCCAACGCATAAACACCGCCCGGCACTTCGCGCTCGCCGGAAACTGCGATGATTTCTTGTTCACCTGATGCCTTCAGCTCGTCGGCGATGGCGCGGCAATACGGGTCATCGAGGCCAATCACCGCTGTGCGCGGTGAGGTCTGGCGGTGGAAGATGGTTTTCTTGGCGGCGATGTAGCCATCCATGCCGCCGTGGCGCTCAAGGTGATCGGCGCTCAAATTCAAAAGGATCGCAACATCGAAGGTGATAGAGGTGGTCAATTCCAATTGGTAGGACGACATCTCCAGCACATAGCTGCCTTTCGGCCCCAGCCCCCCCAGGGGCTCCAGCGTCAAGGCTGGCACGCCCAGGTTGCCACCGACCTGCGCCTCGCGCCCGGCAGTCTGCATAATATGGCCCAACAGCGCCGTGGTGGTGGATTTGCCGTTGGTGCCGGTGATGCCGATGTAGGTGCACTCGCGTTGGGAGCGGCCCAGCAGTTCAATATCGCCGATAACCTCGCAGTTGGCTGCATGCGCCAACGTGACTACAGGGTGCGGCTTGGGATGGCGCAGCGGCACGCCGGGGCTCAAGACCAAAGTCGTCAATTCGCGCCAATCGCAGTTGTACAGATCTACCAGCGGGATGCCTTCATCGGCGGCTTGCGCTCGGGCATCTTCGTTGTCATCCCAGGCCCAGACATCGGCGTTGCTTTGTACCAATGCACGCGCCGTGGCGAGGCCCGATTGGCCCAAACCAAATACGGCGACCGGAGAATTGGTAAAGGGGAAAACTTCGATCATCGCACCCTCACCTGAGCTTCAGGGTCGAAAGACCCGCCAATGCGAGGATCATGGCGATGATCCAAAACCGGATGACGATGGTGCTCTCGGCCCATCCTTTTTTCTCGAAATGGTGATGCAACGGCGCCATGGCGAATACGCGCTTGCCCGTCAACTTGAACGACACCACCTGCACAACGACGCTCACCGTTTCCAGCACGAACAGCCCGCCAACGATGGCCAATACCAACTCATGCTTGGTGATGACGCTGACCGCACCCAATGCGCCGCCCAAGGCCAGCGATCCCGTATCGCCCATGAACACCTTGGCCGGTGGCGCGTTGAACCACAAAAAGCCGAGCGCCGCGCCGACCAAAGCGCCGCAAAATACTGCCAATTCGCCGGCACCCTTGATGTGATGAATTTGTAGATAATTGGCGAATACACTGTGTCCGCTCAAATAGGCGATCACGGCAAAAACCGCGGCGGCAATCATCACCGGCACGATGGCCAAACCATCCAGCCCGTCTGTCAGGTTCACCGCATTGGAGGCGCCGACCATAACGAACACGGCAAACACCACGAACATCCACCCGAGATTCAAGATCAGGTTTTTAAAGAACGGTATGGTCAGCGTGGTCACCATATCCGCCGGCAAATGACGCATGATCCAAAATGTCGCAACGGCAGCGATGATCACCTGCAGTAACAACTTCAGTTTCCCCGGCAGGCCTCGGCTGTCGCGCTTCGAGACCTTCATGAAATCATCAAGGAAACCAATAGTACCGAAGGCCATGGTGACGCCGAGCGCTGCCCAAACGAACCCATTGCTGAGATCGGCCCACAATATCGTCGCCAGCCCCAACGCCAGCAAAATCAGAACGCCACCCATTGTCGGCGTGCCCTGCTTGGTCAACAGATGCGATTCCGGGCCGTCGGCACGGATCGGCTGACCGCCCTTTTGGCGCGACTTCAGCATCTCGATCAGGACCGGCCCGAACAGAAAGCTGATCACCAACGCGGTAATCACCGCGCCGCCGGTGCGGAACGTCAGGTATCGGAACACATTTAAGGCACCGAACTGATCCGCCAACGGTACGAGGATATGGAATAACATGATCCGTTATCCTCCGTTGACCACACGCGGCGCGGCATCATTGCCGGCAGCGTTTGGTATATTTTTTAGCGCTTCGACAATCTGCCCGGTACGGCTGCCAAGCGAGCCCTTGACCATCACCACATCCCCCGGTCGGATGAAGGCCGTAACCATGGGCGCAAGCGCGTCGGCGGTCGTGGCAT
The DNA here is from genome assembly GCA_018698795.1 of Rhodospirillaceae bacterium. GTDB lineage: Bacteria > Pseudomonadota > Alphaproteobacteria > Rhodospirillales > Casp-alpha2 > TMED8. The sequence continues at coordinate 3,456 of JABIPG010000019.1, read as the reverse complement.
GGCCGGCGCGCATGTCGTTGGGCAAGGCATCCCACAGCGACGACATATACCGGCCGGCCGTAAACACCTTATCGATGCCGCCTTCCGCCAACGGCGCCACCAAAGCGGCGTGCAGCATTTCCGCCTTCGAGCCAAGTTCCAGCATGTCGCCAAGCACCGCTATGCGCCGCCCGCCCAGCGCGGGCTTGCTGCCCGTCAGCACCGATATAGCTGCCGTCATTGAGGCTGGTGAGGCGTTGTAGCTCTCATCAATGAGATCGAAGCTCGTCCACTCAATGCCCTGGTGGTGCAGCGCTATTTGATGACGCTCTCCGCGTCCGGCCAGACCACGCATTTCTTTCAATGCCCGTGCCGCCTGTTCGACATCGGCGCCAAGCGCCTGAGCCGCCACAAGAACACCCAGAGAATTAAGCGCCAAATGCCGGCCCGGCACACCCAACGTATAAGCGATGGACCGTCCATTGATTTCGGCTTTGATATCGCTGTGTTGGCTGTGAAGCTCGACATCAAGCAACCGGCAATCGGCCTCGGCATTGGCGCCGAATGTAACAATGTTGGTAGCGCCGGCTTTGCGCGCAGCGGCAAGCAGGTGTGCATACATAGCATTGTCGCGGTTGAGAACCGCGGTGCCGTCTTCGGTCAATCCGTCAAATATTTCGGCCTTGGCATCGGCGATTTGTTCCAGCCCTTCGAAGAATTCGCTATGGGAGTGGGCGACGGTGGTGATCAGGGCAACGTGCGGGCGCGCCATGCGCGAAAGCGGCGAAATCTCACCGCCGCTGCTCATGCCCATCTCGAAAATCCCAAAGCGGGTCGCCTCTGGCATGCGGGCGAGACTAAGCGGCAGCCCCCAATGATTGTTCAGGTTGCCCTCGGTGGCGGTGACGGAGCCCGCTGCGCCCGGTTGCGCTTGAAGCGCCAGGCGCAAGGCTTCTTTGGTGCCGGTTTTTCCGACGCTGCCGGTGATGGCCGCAATACGCGCGGTGGAGCGGTCGCGCGCGGCGCGAGCCAAATCCTCAAGCGCCGTCATGGTATCGGCGACACGGAGCACCTTGGCCGCATCCAATCCGCTTGATTTGCCTTCTTGCACGACAACCGCCGCAGCCCCCTTGGCCAGAGCGTCGACGGCAAATGCGTGGCCATCATGGTTGGGGCCGCTGATGGCAATGAACAGATCATCCAGTTCAACCTGCCGACTGTCGATGGTTACACCGTTCGCCGTCCAATTTCCAGTTGCCGTTCCGCGGGTCGCGGCGGCAGCGGCAGCGGCGGTCCAAAGCGCTTCGGTCATGCCTCACCCCCAGGCAGTTGGCGATTCATTTGGCTGATCACCTGGCTGATCACCTGGGCATCATTAAACGGCAATGTTTCATCGCCGACGATCTGGCCGGTTTCGTGGCCTTTGCCGGCAACCACCAAAACGTCGCCGTCTTGCAGCTCGGCGATAGCCGTACTGATCGCCTGGCCGCGGTCGCCGATTTCACGGGCCGACGGAGACGCCGCCATGACGGCACGGCGAATGGCTGCAGCGTCCTCGCCGCGTGGATTGTCATCCGTCACGATCACCGTGTCGGCCAGTGTTTCGGCAATGCGGCCCATGATCGGGCGCTTCTCGGCGTCGCGGTCACCGCCGCATCCGAAAACAACGGAAAGCCGGCCGGTGGTATGGGGTCGAAATGCCTGCAGGGCGCGTTCAAGCGCGTCGGGCTTGTGGGCGTAGTCCACATACACCGCACCGCCCTTGGGTCCCGTGCCAATTCGTTCCATGCGGCCAGGCGCCCCCTTGAGGTGCGCCAACGCGTTGAGCGCAACGTCGGGGTCACTACCGGTGGCCAAAGCGAGCGCCAAGGCGCACAGTGCATTGGAAGCCTGAAACTCACCAACCAACGGAAGCAAGAAATCATGGTGAACGCCATCTACGTTCACCTGCAATTGCTGGCCGTCAGGCCGCGCCGCTGCCGATATCAACCGCACACGATCACCCGAAGAACCGTAGCAAATAATCGGCAATCCCCGCCCCCGGCATGCCGCAATAACAGTATCGGCGTAGGCTTGATCGCCGTTGATTACAGCCGTACCGCCATCGATCAACAATTCGCTGAACAACCGGATTTTAGCGTTCAAATAGGCGCTTTCGGTGCCGTGGTAATCCAGGTGGTCGTGGCTCAAATTGGTGAAGGCGGCAGCCGAGATACGCACGCCGTCAAGGCGGCGTTGGTCGAGACCATGGCTGGATGCCTCCATGGCCAAGTGCTCAACGCCCGTTTCAGCCAGCTCGCGCAATTGGCGGTGCAGATCGGCGGCGTCCGGCGTGGTCAGGGCCTTGCCGTCCGCAGGCATAAGATCGGCGCCGTTCGCATCCGTAGCCACGATGCCAAGGGTTCCCATGGAGCCCGCCGGCAAGCCCGACGCAATCCAAATCTGGCGCAGGAAATGCGCCGTCGATGTTTTGCCGCTGGTGCCGGTGATCGCCGCCACGCTGGCGGGCTGGCGTTCGAAAAAGCGCGCCGCCATTAAGGCATAAAGTCGACGCGGGTCGTCATCGGTAATCAGGGAAACTTCGGGATGCGCCTCATCCGGCAGCGTGCCGGCGGGTGCCAGAACGGCCACGGCGCCGCGTTCGATGGCGTTGGAGATGAAGCGTCGCCCGTCGGTTTGGGTTCCGGGAATAGCAGCAAAAAGGTAGCCGGGCTCAACCCGGCGCGAATCACAGGTGATTCCGGTAATGTTCAATTCATTCGTGGCCGCTGCCGCCGTTACCAAATATCCGTTTCCTTTCAATACTTCAGCGAGCCGCAACATCCTGCTCCACCAGCGATACCGCGGTTGAAAGCAACTGCCGATGTTGTTCGCGCGCCGTGACCGCTCGGGTCAGCGCCTTGCGTGCCCGCAACACCAAATCCGCCTCGGCCTTTGTCTGGCGTGCCGGCTGAGAGCCCACCGCGCGGGCCACGGCACTCGCCCATTGCTGCGTGTCTGGCCGATAAACGGCTTGCCGGGTCTTCGCCGGGCGAGGCTTGGACACGAGCTGCCGTTTGGCTTTCGGTTCGGGAATAGCGGGCGTTTCAATCTCGACACCGGGTTCCGGCGCGATACCGACCATCGGTGCCATGCGAGCAATCACCTTGCCCACAACAGGCGCCGCAACCCAGCCACCCGTGGCGTAGTTGAATGTGCTTTTGTTGCCAATCGGTTCATCGAGCATAGCCAGCACCACATAGCGGGGATTGCTCATGGGGAAGGCGCCAACAAAAGACGACAGCTTGGCTGATTTCGAATACCCCCGGCGCGAGCTTTTCTCCGCCGTGCCGGTCTTGCCCCCGACCAGGTAGCCGGCGACGTTGGCTTTGCGCCCCGTGCCGCGGCTGACCACCAAACGCATGAGCCCACGCATATGTTCGGAGGTTTCGGCACTGATGGCGCGGGCTCCGGCAACTGGGCTGCGATCGCGCGCCT
>JABIPG010000253.1 GCA_018698795.1 Rhodospirillaceae bacterium | reverse complement strand
GCTCAAAGCCGCCGCCGAGGCTGCCGAGGCTAAAAAAGCCGCTGCCGCTGAAGCACCTGCTGAAGAAGCGCCTGCTGAAGAAGCTCCGGCTGAAGCTGCTGCTGAAGAAGCACCGGCCGAAGCTGCCGCTGAAGAAGCACCGGCCGAAGCTGCTGCTGAAGAAGCACCGGCCGAAGCTGCTGCTGAAGAAGCACCGGCTGAAGAAGCGGCTAAGGAGGAGGGCTGAGCCCTGCGACGCGTGTGAGCATTCCGCCTGATCCGACCAAGCTTGTCATGCTGGGCACCATCGGTGCGCCTCGCGGCATCAAGGGCGACATCCGGATCAAGAGCTTCACGGAAGACCCGCGTGACCTCGCCGCCTACGGCTCCTTATGGAGCGCCGATGGGTCGCGGGAATTCACGATCAAGGTCGTCGGTGAAGCCAAAGGCCAAGTGATCGCGCGTATCAAGGGTGTCGCCGACCGCAACGCGGCGGAAGCGCTGAAAGGCACAGATTTATATGTGTCACGCGATGTGCTCCCACCACCGGAAGAAGACGCCTTCTACCATGTGGATTTGATCGGTCTTCGGGTCGAGACCACGGAAGGTGCATTCTTAGGCGAAGTACGGGCGGTTTTCGACCACGGCGCCGGCGATGTCCTAGATATCGGTGGCGGGCCTCACAAGGGGCTGATGGTGCCGTTTACGCGTGATGCGGTGCCGGAAGTCGATTTGGCAGGCGGTAAAATGATTGTTGATCCACCCGAAGGGCTCTTGGAGCCCCCGGATGAAGAAGCGAAACGAGAAGAAGCATAGGATTATGTGGCGTAGCACGATCATCACCCTGTTTCCGGAAATGTTTCCGGGCCCGCTTGGCGTCAGCCTTGTGGGTCAGGCGCTGCGCGATGGCCTGTGGTCACTCGACACCGTGAACATTCGCGACTTCGGCATCGACAAGCATCACTCCGTGGACGACACGCCGTTCGGCGGCGGGCCGGGCATGGTGATGCGGGCCGACGTGGTGGGTAACGCCATTCAGACCGCGAAAGCCAACGCAGACGGCCTGCCGATGCTCATTACTTCGCCGCGTGGTTGTCCGTTGACCCAAGATCGGGTGCGCCAATTGGCAGCCGGGCCAGGCCTGGTTGTGCTTTGCGGCCGGTTTGAAGGGGTTGATCAACGCGTCATCGACGAACACGACCTCGAAGAAGTCAGCATTGGTGATTTCGTGCTATCGGGTGGTGAGCCCGCAGCGATTGCCTTGCTTGACGCCTGCGTGCGGTTGTTGCCGGGCGTCATCGGTAAAAGCCAAAGCTTAGACGAAGAAAGCTTCGAGACCGGGCTGTTGGAGTATCCGCATTACACTCGTCCGCAAGCCTGGAACGGTCGTGAAGTGCCGGACGTGCTGTTGTCGGGACACCATAAAAACATCAATGCTTGGCGTTTGGCCCAGGCGGAAGCCATTACGAAACACCGCCGACCGGACCTATGGGACCGGTATCAGCGGAAAAACAGTTGAAGAATCAGGTAATTTTTGAGAACTTGCGGCCCGTCGCATCGACTGGTCGCGGTAAAGGGTAAGGAACAGAACCATGAACGTTATTAGCGAATTGGAAAACCAGGAAGTCGAAAAACTGGCAGCGGACCTCCCGGTCTTTGCTCCGGGCGACACGCTTCGGGTCAATGTGAAGGTTGTCGAAGGCTCGCGCGAGCGCGTACAGGCCTTTGAAGGGGTTTGCATCGGGCGCAAAAACGCCGGGCTCAATTCCGCTTTCACGGTACGCAAGCTGAGCTACGGCGAGGGCGTGGAGCGTGTGTTTCCGCTGTATTCACCGACCATCGATTCGATCCACGTGGTACGCCGTGGTGATGTCCGCCGCGCCAAGCTTTATTACCTGCGTGGCCGCACCGGTAAGTCGGCGCGTATCGCCGAGCAGACCGATGGCTTCAAGGCCAAACTGGCCGCCGATGAGCGTCGCGCAGCGGAAGCACTGAAGCAGGAAGGCAAGAAGGCCGCCAAGGCAAAAGCAAAAGCCAAGGCGGAACCTGTGGCCGCCCCTGCCGAGGAAGCCACCGAAGACTGATACTAGAGACGAAGGTCGCGCCCCGGTGCAATGTACCGGGGCAAAACCGTTATGGGGAGGGATTGAGGCATGTCGAAGCCGCGCACGCTGTTTGATAAAATCTGGGATAATCATCTGGTCAACGTCCAGGAAGACGGCACTTGCCTGCTGTATATCGACCGCCACCTTGTGCATGAGGTCACCAGCCCGCAGGCCTTTGAAGGCTTGGCAAATGCTGGCCGTCAAGTGCGCCGCCCGGACGCCACACTGGCCGTTCCCGATCACAACGTCCCCACCACTGAGCGCGGCGGCTACATCGAAAACGATGAAAGCCGTCTCCAGGTCGAAACCCTGCAGAAAAACTGTAAGGACTTCGGCGTGCCGTTGTTCGACGTCGACGACATCCGCCAAGGCGTCGTGCATATCATCGGCCCCGAACAGGGCTTTACGCTGCCCGGCACCACCATCGTCTGCGGCGACAGCCACACGGCCACGCACGGCGCATTCGGCGCGTTGGCATTCGGCATCGGCACGTCCGAGGTCGAGCACGTGCTGGCGACGCAAACATTGCTGCAAGCGCCCTTGAAAAACATGCGCATCACCGTCGATGGTGCACTGCCCGAAGGCTGCACCGCGAAAGACTTGGTGCTGGCGCTGATTGGTAAAATCGGCACCGCCGGCGGCACCGGCTACGTGATCGAATATGCTGGTCAGGCGATCCGTGATCTTTCCATGGAAGGCCGCATGACGGTCTGCAACATGACCATCGAAGGCGGCGCGCGCGCCGGCCTGGTAGCGCCCGACGAAAAAACTTTCAAATACCTCATGGGTCGCCCGATGTCGCCGAAGGCGGCGCAATGGGAAGCCGCCGTCAACTTCTGGAAAACGCTGCCGTCCGACGAAGACGCCGTGTACGACAAGGAAGTGACGTTGGACGTGTCCGAGATCGTGCCGCAAGTCACCTGGGGCACCAGCCCCGAAGACGTCGCCTCGATCAACGGCACTGTGCCCTCGCCCAGTGATTTCGACGACGAACTCAAGCAGGCCGCCGCCCAAGAAGCGCTCGATTACATGGGGCTCACCGCCGGCATGGCGATCACCGACATCAAGATCGATACGGCTTTCATCGGGTCGTGCACCAATGGTCGCATCGAAGACATCCGCGCCGCCGCCGCCGTCGCCAAAGGCCGCAAGGTTGCCGATGGCGTCAAAGCGCTTGTGGTGCCGGGCTCGGGCCTGGTGAAAGAACAGGCCGAAGAAGAAGGCCTGGACAAGATCCTGGTTGAGGCCGGTTTCGAATGGCGCGAAGCGGGCTGCTCCATGTGTCTGGCCATGAACGACGACAAACTGGAGCCGGGCGAGCGTTGCGCATCGACATCGAACCGCAACTTCAAAGGCCGCCAAGGCTTTAACGGTCGAACCCACCTGGTCAGCCCGGCCATGGCCGCTGCAGCAGCCGTCACCGGCCACCTGACCGACGTCCGCGAACTCTAAGGGGAGATTGATCCATGGAAAAATTCACCACGCTCACAGGCGTCGCGGCGCCCATGAACAAGATCAACGTCGATACCGACATGATCATCCCCAAGCAGTTCCTGAAGACCATCAAGCGCGCTGGGCTGGGCAAAAACCTGTTCGACGAAATGCGCTTCGACCGCGACGGCAACGAGGTCGAGGATTTCGTCCTCAACCAGCCCGCCTACCGCGAAGCGAAGATTTTGGTCGCCGGCGATAACTTCGGCTGCGGCTCATCGCGTGAGCACGCGCCCTGGGCGCTGCTGGATTTCGGCATCCGCTGCGTCATTTCCACCAGCTTCGCCGATATCTTCTACAACAACTGCTTCAAGAACGGCATCCTGCCGATCAAGGTCTCTAAGGAACAGCTCGACCAGTTGATGGATGACGCTGAGCGCGGCGCCAACGCGACCCTGACGGTCGATCTGGCAACCCAGACCATCCAAGGCCCCGATGGCGGCGAGATCGCCTTTGAAATGGATGACTTCAAAAAACATTGCCTGCTCAACGGTCTCGACGACGTCGGCCTGACCATGGAGAACAAAGGCAAGATCGAAGAATTTGAGAATCAGACCAAGGGCTCGCAGCCCTGGCTGTTCGCCGCTGAATAACCCGCGCAAAGGATCATCAGAATATGTCCGCCAATAAAAAGCTCTTGTTCTTGCCGGGTGACGGCATCGGCCCCGAAGTTATGGGGCAAGTCCGCCGGGTCATCGACTGGATGGACAACCGCCGCCATGTCTCTTTCGACGTCGCCGAAGATCTTGTCGGCGGCGCTGCCATCGACGCCACCGGCACGTCGCTTGACGATGCGACGCTGGACAAAGCCATGAACGTCGATGCCGTGCTGCTGGGTGCGGTCGGCGGCCCTAAGTGGGACAACGTGGCGCGCGACATCCGTCCCGAAGCGGGCCTACTCAAGCTGCGCAAGGAAATGGATCTGTTCGCCAACCTGCGCCCGGCCACCGTGCTGCCGGCGCTGGCGGAAGCCTCGAGCTTGAAAGAAGAATTGGTATCGGGCCTCGATATCCTGATCTTGCGTGAATTGACGTCGGGTGTTTACTTCGGCGAGCCGCGTGGCATCACCGAAAACGCCGATGGGTCAGCCGAAGCGTTGGATAGCCAACGCTATACGTCAGCCGAGATCGAGCGCATCGTGCGTGTCGGCTTTGAGATGGCCGGCAAACGCGGCAAGCGCCTGCATTCGGTCGAAAAGGCCAACGTCATGGAAACCGGCGTCCTGTGGCGGCGCATCGCCACTGAGGTTGGCAAAGACTATCCCGATATCGAATTGCAGCACATGTACGCCGACAACTGCGCCATGCAGTTGGTGCGCGCGCCGAAGCAGTTTGATGTCATTGTTACCGACAACCTGTTTGGCGATGTACTGTCCGATTGTGCCGCCATGTTGACGGGCTCGCTCGGCATGCTGCCGTCCGCCAGCCTGGGTGGCGCCGACGAAAGTGGTCGGCGCAAGGCGCTGTACGAGCCCGTACACGGCTCCGCCCCCGATATCGCCGGCGAAGACAAAGCCAATCCTTTGGCGACGCTGCAGTCCTTCGCCATGATGCTGCGCTACAGCTTCGACGACATCGAGAACGCCGAACTGATCGAGCAGGCCGTGAAAAACGTCCTCGACCAGGGCCTGCGTACCGGTGACATCATGCAGGACGGCAAGACCTTGGTGTCATGCACCCGCATGGGCGAAGCGGTCTGCGCGGAGTTGGATAAGCTGGCGGCTTAAGGGCAGTCGCCAGTTCCCTCTTGCTATTTGCTCGTCCAGGGCGTAAATCTGCCCGCGTTCGAGACCAAGGAACAGAAAATGATCCACGCGATCAAAACAACTACGAAGACTAAAACCACGCGTTAAGCGCGGGGCGGTTTTCTGTTGTTCAAACGAAACGGCCCGCGCAATCCGCGGGCCGTTCGTCGTTATGGCGGATGGTCGCAACGGTGCGAGGTCCGGCAACGAAGGAGAAGAAGAATGGGTTACAAAGTTGCAGTTGTAGGTGCCACGGGCAATGTGGGCCGAGAGCTCCTGTCGATTATGGCGGAGCGGAATTTCCCCGCCGACACGGTGGTTGCGTTGGCGTCAGAGCGCTCTGTTGGCATGGAGGTCTCATACGGTGAGGACGATGTGCTGGCCGTGGAAAACCTGGAAGATTTTGACTTCACCGGCACCGATATCGTGTTGTCGTCGCCAGGTGCCAAAATCAGCGCGAAGTTTGCGCCCAAGGCCGCCAAAGCCGGCGCCGTGGTCATCGACAACACGTCGCAGTTCCGCATGGAACCCGATGTGCCGCTGGTGGTGCCCGAAGTGAACCCGGGCGCCATCGCCGGTTATACCAAGCGCGGCATCATCGCCAACCCGAACTGCTCGACCATTCAGATGCTCGTCGCCCTGAAGCCTTTGCACGATCTCGCGACCATCAAGCGCGTTGTCGTTTCGACCTACCAGTCGGTATCGGGTGGCGGCAAGGATGCCATGGATGAGCTGTTCAATCAGACCAAGGGCATTTTCGTCAACCAGCCGGCGGAAAGTCACCGCCGGAAGTTCACTAAGCAGATCGCCTTCAACGTGATCCCGCACATCGATATTTTCATGGATGACGGCTCCACCAAGGAAGAGTGGAAGATGGTTGCCGAAACCCGGAAAATCCTTGATCCGGACATCGCTGTATCAGCCACCTGCGTGCGGGTGCCAGTGTTTGTCGGCCACGCCGAGGCCATCAATCTGGAGTTCGAAAACCCGATCACCGAAGACCAGGCCAGCGCTGCATTGAGCAATTTCCCGGGTATTACGGTGGTCGATCATCGCGCCGATGAGGGATACGTGACGCCACAGGAATGCGCCGGTGAAGACGCGGTCTATGTCAGCCGCATCCGCAAGGACCCGACGGTCGCCAACGGGCTCAGCCTATGGGTGGTGTCGGATAATCTGCGCAAAGGTGCAGCATTGAACACGGTGCAAATT